>JAIRLU010000164.1 GCA_031259215.1 Treponema sp.
TCGCTCATACCGATGATGGCGTTCATGGGGGTACGGATTTCGTGGCTCATGGAGGCGAGGAATTGGCTTTTGGCCTGGGACGCGGCTTCGGCCAATTTGGTCTGTACTTCCAATTCCTCGGTTCGTTTGGATACGGTCTCTTCCAGGTACTTTGCCATTTGCTTGCTCCGCACCTGGAGGATCGTAAGTAATAGTAACACTATGAGCAGGAGCATCGAAAGACCAACAAAGTAAGGCCGTTGAACCCGGGCGAGATTCCCCCGATAATCAAAGACCCGGCGGGTCCACCGGTTGGAAATCTGCTCGGTATTGATAAACCTCTGGGCTTTGTCCACCACAGAACAGAGGATCTCTTCATTTACATTAAAACCGAACATGGAATCGTAGGGCTGATCAAACACAAAATTCGCCTTGAATCCGGGCCGTTCGTGATAATTGGTAATGGTTAAGAGCAGGTTCCGGGAAGCCATAAAAAGATCGATTTTCTGCTGCTCCAGGGCATCAAACCCCTCCATAAGGGTGTTGTATTGGACCGTATACGGATGATGAGGAAACCATTCCTTAAATACCTCGGCATATACAGAACCGGTAATCAAGCCTACCCGGGCATAGGGGATAGTATTGATGGTTATATCCTTATAGTCGCTTCTTGAGAGCAAGGCGTAATAATCGCTTAAATAGGGAACCTCGGTCCAGATGAACTGATTCTCTCGATTGGATGAGCGGATGAGATCTGCAATCATGGAGGCTTCTCCCTGAACCACCATATCCAAAAGAACCGATAGGTCATCGGTTTTCCGATTGATCGTACGGAAACTTATGCCGGTTAACTTTTTAATCTCATTGAGGATATCCACGGCAATCCCCTGCCACTGTCGTTCCTGGGTATTGTAAAAACAATTCGGGTAATTGTCGGCTTCCATAGCCACGGGTACGAGAGCCCCAGGATTCTGATGGACCCTCACATATCTTTGTTCCTCTGGACTCAGGAGTTCGAAGAATTTGTAGCGCTGGTAATCTTCCTGGCCTTGGTTGTACAGTTCGGTTAAATAAGCGGCCCCACGCTGGTTAAGGTACTTCTGGACCACCAAAATAATAGGCTCAAGCTGGGGATTTCTGGTTGCAAAGGAAACCGAATAAGGCATGTAGGGATAAAAACTGTCGAACACCACATCCTGGTAGGCGCTAAAACCCGCTTCCGCACTCCCATCATCAAAATAGATATCAATTACCCCGCTTTTGAGCAGCTCATAAGCATGGGTATAATTTTTCACAGGGACCCGGGTATACTCCTCCGGTAAAAAGGGCTTAATAGAATGTTCTATGCTGCTATTTTCCAGAAACCCGTACCGGGGGGCGTCCTGGGGTGCATCCTCCCCTTCATCTCCAGGAATATCCGTTTCAGGCTGGACCAGGTATATCTTTTTGATCGATCGTTGGGCGATAGTATCCGTCATATAATAGAGCCGCTGGTTTTCCAAGGTCCCGTTCAGTTCTCCGGTAAAATCAATGGCCATGGAATTGAAGCCGGTCCACAGCGCATCCCAAGTATAGATGCTCGGCTTGAACTCAATGCCGAACAGCTTGGTGAGCCATCGGCAGAACCGGGCCGAGTAGCCGCTTATGACCTCGGGGCTGGTATAAAAGGTTTCCGTCCTCAAGGTCATGCCGTAACTAAAGGAGTCATGCTCGGCGAGCAGCCTTTCGACAGCATGAATTTCTTCTGCGGTTACCCCGGGTATATCCCGAAAAGAAGCATAAACCGGAACAGGTTCCACCACATAGGGTGTTTTTGGGGATGTACAGCCGGCGAAAACAACCAGCCCTCCAATTACTAAAACGTGAACGAGACAGGATGCGAAACTTTTCATATTATACTTTATTTTATTATATTCGTGTTCTAATTAAAAGAGTAACTCATAAAAAAATACAAGAAATAATCTTATTCTTTTACTGCGGCGGGTTTATACAGCGGTGTTCATAGCGAATGGCTTCTCTCTTTACCTGAAAAACCCCTTGCTTGGGCTTTCGGCTCATGTCTTACAGAAAGGGGCAGTAGCTTACCGGATATACTGAGCATGGACTTGTAACAAACCCTCCCTTCCTGCATACTACGAACACTATACCGGCAGTCACAGGGAGGGTTCATGCGGGTTATCGCGGATTTACATATCCACTCTCATTTTTCCCGGGCTACCAGCCCCAAACTCACCCCTGCCTATCTGGATCGCTGGGCGCGAATCAAGGGAATACAGCTTTTGGGTAGCGGGGATTGTACCCATCCGCTCTGGCTCAAAACCTTACGAGAACATCTGGATGATGCAGAAGAAGGGTTTTATACCTTGAAAGCAGGGATTCGCAGGGATTTTGAGGCAGGCCCTGCTTTAATCGAGGGATTACCTTATCCGCCTGGTGCGGAGGTTCCGCGGTTTGTGCTCACCGGGGAGATCAGTACCATCTATAAAAAAGGGGATAAGACCCGGAAGGTACATCACCTGGTGATCCTCAGCAGCTTCACCGCGGCGGCGGCCTTTCAAACGGCGTTGGAACGCATAGGGAACATCAGATCCGACGGACGGCCTATCTTGGGTATGGATTCCCGGGATCTGCTGGCCCTGCTCCTGGAAGTCGATGCCCAGGCCCTGCTCATCCCTGCCCATATCTGGACCCCCTGGTTTTCCGCATTAGGGGCTAAGTCGGGGTTTGATGCTATTGCCGCATGTTATGAAGACCTGACCCCCTATATTACTGCCATTGAAACCGGTCTCTCTTCCAATCCCCCCATGAACTGGGCGCTTAAATCCTTGGATCCTTTTTCGATCATCTCCAATTCCGATGCCCATGCACCGGAGAAACTAGGCCGGGAAGGCACGGTCTTTGCTATGGATATGGGACTGTCCTCCCTGGCAGCAGCCCTGCGTCGGGGCAGCGGGGATATGGGGGTCCTAGAAACCATAGAATTCTTCCCTCAAGAAGGGAAGTACCATTATGACGGGCACCGGAAATGCGCTGTGTATCTCAGCCCTGAGGAAGCTGCCGGTTCTTCGGGTATGTGTCCGGTCTGCCATAAGCCGCTTACCCGGGGGGTGATGGGTAGGGTCATGGAACTGGCGGATTTTCCGGTGGATGAATGGGCCCCATGTCCGGCGGATTATGCCCATACCAATCGGAGGCCCTACCGGTCCCTCATTCCCTTAAAAGAACTCCTGGGAGAACTATTGGAAGTGGGCAGCGCTTCAAAGAAGGTGGAGACCGCCTACCGCAGCCTCATCGAACAAGGGGGTAGCGAGCTTTCCCTGCTCATGGATATGCCCCAGGAGGTACTGGAAGGCCTCTCTGCACCCAGTTTATCTGGAGAACGATTGGCGCTGGCAATCCAGCGGATGCGCCGGGGAGCGGTCTCCATCCATCCCGGGTATGACGGGGAATACGGGATCATCCGGGTCTTTCCCCGAGGAGCAGCCCTTGCTTCCCATGAACTGCCTGGAATAGGAGCAGCCTTAGGCACTTCACCGGCTCAACAAGACAGAGACGGCGCCTTCGGTGGTGATTTTTTCATGGGATGCCCTGCAGGGGAACCACGAACCCCCCACCTTCCCAAACCGGGAAACCAGAAAGCCCTAGCCGAGAACCTTCCAAGCCCGGTAGCGGACAAGCCCCTGCGTCCTCCAGGCTTTATCCCTCAGCCTGAACAGGAACAGGTGATAGGTTACGAAGGAAGATACGCCCTCATCATCGCAGGGCCCGGTTCAGGAAAAACCGCGACCTTGGCTGCCCGTATTGCCCGGCTGGTACGGCAGGGAACCCCTCCTGAGTCCATTTTGGCGGTAACTTTTACCGTCAAGGCTGCCTGGGAGCTGCGAGAACGGGTCATCCGAACCATCGGAGCCGGAGAGGGCGGTGATACCGGCAGTATCACCGCCGGTACTTTTCATGCGTTCTGCGCGGCTATACTGAGGAAACACAGGGAACGCCTCGGTATAGCGGCTTTCAAGATCCTTACAGAAGCGGATCGGAATGCCCTCTTGCAGGAACTTTGTGCCGAGAAGCCTGGCCCGATAGGGCCGCAGGGCTTGGGAAAATACATCGAAACCCGGAAACGGTTCCTGCTGCTACCGGGTGAGGAAAGGCCGAACCTAGCCGAGGGGGAACTGTTTCCAGATGACCGGAAAGCCTTCCCTTTTCCCCCGGCTCAGGCAGAACTGGAGTACGGCTACCACCGCTACCAGCAGCGTCTCCGAGCCGAGGCTGCCCTGGATTTTGAGGATCTCTTGATCGAAACCGTGGGGCTTTTGGCCAAAGACCCAGCACAGGCTTCCTCCTATCAAGGACGATTCCAGCATATCTTTGTGGACGAATATCAGGATATAAACTTTGCCCAGTATGTCCTTATCCGCCTCTTAACTGCAGCGGGGAGTGGTCCTGCGGCTTCTCTCTGGGTCATTGGGGACCCGAATCAGGCCATTTACGGTTTTCGCGGTTCAGACACCTGCTTCATCGACCGGTTCTGTTACGATTATCCCCAGGCAGCGCGGTTTCACCTCTCCCGTAGTTTCCGCTGCGCTGAACCTATCAGTACTGCCGCGGGAAAACTGATGCATACCCCGCTTATAGGCACCCCTGGAGGGGCCCATCTTTTCCGTGCCCTATACCCTACCGAAAAATCCGAAGCCGAAGGCATTGCCCGGCGGATAGGCCGGCTCATCGGAGGGACGACCTTTTTCGCCTTGGACAGTGCCGTAGCAGGAGGAGGGGGAGAGCCGGAACTCCGGAGCTTGGGGGACTGCGCCATACTGGTGCGTACCCTTACCCTGGCAGCGCCCATCACCAAGGCCCTCGGAGACCACGGTATTCCCTTTATACTCAACGGTGAAAAGCCCTGGTGGGAACAAGAGCCCATCGGTTCCCTCCTCAATATGCTGGGGAACCCCGGGGGGATTGCTGGAGAAAACCGCTCCCCCTCGGAAGCAGTCAAACGGGCCTGGGAAATTTTTCCTCAGAAGGGTAAGGCGAAACAAGCCCATCAGGATCTGGTGGAGCGGCTCATCAGCGTAGCTGGGTGGTATGCTACCCTTTCTGAGTTGCTGGATACCTTGGCGGTCCGGGATGCTTCGAGCGGAAGTGATACCAACGGTATGGAACCGGGTCGGGAAGGGGTACAGATCATGAGCATTCATGCATCCAAGGGACTCGAATTCGATCATGTTTTTGTACCTGCCCTGGAAGATGGGCTCTTACCCTTTACCTTATATGAAGGAAAAAAAGAAAAGGCCCAGCAGTTAGCAAAGATCGAAGAAGAGAAGCGGCTGCTCTATGTAGCCATGACCCGTGCCCGGGTGGGCTTATACCTTTCCTGTGCACGGAAACGGACCTTTCAGGGGAGGAAGCTGGAAAACCCCTGCAGTCCTTTTTTCGATGCTCTGGAAACCCTGATTCCCCTGTATGAGGAACCCTCCCGTCGGCCTAGGGACATCCAATTACGGTTGTTTTAAGCCCTGTCCAAGATGGACGCTCCTTTTTCAGGTATACCTCTAGGGATAAGGGCGATTTTAAACGACCGTGCCCTGCCTCATAACAGGGGTGGGATTGAATCATCCGGGGAATTTTGCTATTATCACCACAGCATCTGACAAAGTACCCTGCCCTAGCGTATAATAAAAAGGAGTATATGCTATTATGAAAGAACACCTTTTTCCTACTCACCAAGAAAATCCACGAGAAAAATGGTCGCTACCCTTACCGGTATTGTGGATAGGGGCTACCCTTATTTTATGCGGTATGTTTACCCTTGCATCGGTCCCCAGGGCTGAGGCCCAAGGGAGAGATGCAAATCAGCAAAGCTGGCCATATACTTCGATTCTTCAGAATGTCTTTGATTTTATCCAAAAACATTATGTAGACGCAGTGGACCCCCAGGTTCTCTATGAAGGGGCTATGAAGGGTATGTTTAATGCCCTAGGGGATCCCTATTCCTCATTTCTTGCGGAAAGGGAGATGATGGACCTGAATGAAACCACCCAAGGTAATTTCGGCGGGGTGGGTCTCTATATTTCCAAGCCAGAACGACCCGACGGTAAACCTCCCTATGTAGAAGTAGCAGCCCCTATTGAGGATACTCCAGGCTGGCGGGCAGGGATTAATCCGGGAGATTTGATTATCGAGATAAACGGTGAACCCACCGATGGGTTAAGCATGGATGACGTCCTCTCCCGTCTCCGAGGGGAGCCCGGGGGAGAAGTCAAGCTCCTCATCCGCCGGAACGAAAAGTTTGAATTCCCCGTTACCTTGGTGAGGGCCCTTATTGAGGTTCCCACCACAAAATACGCCATGATAAACGAGGTGGGGTACTTAAAGCTCATCACCTTTACCCCCAGGACCTTGGACCGGGCAAAAGAGGCCATAGAATCTTTTAAGACGCATAACTACCGGAGCCTCATCCTGGATCTGCGTAATAATTACGGAGGACTCTTGCAATCGGCAGTAGGGATAAGCGATCTGTTCCTTGATGGGGGCCTGGTGGTAAGTACCAAGTCCCGGATCCCCTCGGAAAATACGGTCTTTAACGCTCGAAAGCAGACCCCGGTTCCCCAGGATATACCGGTCATTGTACTTATCAACCGAGGTTCTGCATCGGCTTCGGAAATTGTTGCCGGGGCCTTGAAGGACCGGGGCCGGGCATACTTGGTGGGGGAGAAGTCCTTTGGAAAGGGGTCTGTCCAACAGGTGTATCCCTTGGATAAATCGGGCTTCAAGATTACCACTGCCCGGTATTATACCCCCAGTGATGTAAACATCGATAAAATCGGTATCCCTCCTGATTTAGAGGTCAAGTTCCCGGAATTTACTGAGGCCGACGCGGAACAACTCACGGCCCTCATCAATACGAACCGGATATCCGCTTTTATTGAAACCCACCCGCAAGCCACCAGTGCAGAGATAGCCGCCTTTGCGGGGGAGCTTAATAAGGAATATCATCTGGATATCGTCTTGCTCCGTCGGCTTATCAGAAACGAGCAATACCGAACCACCCAAGCGCCGGTATATGATTTAGAATACGATGTACAGCTTCAGGAAGCGATCAAAATTCTGCAAGGAGGAACCTACGGCGCCTTGATGCAGACTACCAAGACCCTCAAGGTATTGCAGGAAGAAGCGGTCTTGGAAGAGCTTCCCCTGGCATCCTAGGATCGTTTGACTTCGCATGATTCAAGCCCTATATGCTGCTCAAGGGCTAGAGACATCATACTTTTGGAGCGCGCACCATGGATACTGAGAATTCTGGACTAGAACCTGAGATACTACGAGAACGGGTAAGTTTATTAAAGGTTCCCATGGATACCATTGGGCTGGAACACCTAGGGGATATTATTCGGACCTTGCTGGACTCAGGAGGAGGTAAAAATATCGTTTTGCTTTCCCTCTGGGATCTCCTGCGTGCCCGAAGAAACAAAGAATACCGAGCCTATGTGCTCAGCGCCGCCTTGGTTATTCCCATATCAAAAAGTCTTGTAGGAGGGGCCCGGTTTGTAAGTGATAAACAGGTGCCTCGGTATATGCCCTTTGATTTTGTCGTCCGGCTCCTCTCCAGTCTGGAAGAACGGGAATTATCCCTGTACTTGCTGGGTGGAAAGTTGCGGACCCTGAGAAAAGCGGAAAAAAACATACGTCAAACCTTTCCATACCTGCGTATCGTGGGTCGGTATGTGGGGTCCTTTAAGAAATCTCAGGAGCAAAGTATCCTTGAGGCCATCAGAAAGGCATCTCCTTCACTCTTGTTGGTGGGGAAAGGTATTGCCGGAGGAGAACAGTGGATCGCTAAACATGACGCCCTGCTTCCCGGGGGACTTCGTTTGTGGTGCAGCGATCTGTATGAGATATTTGCAGAACAGCGAAAACACCCATCCCGGTATTCCTTTGATCATGGCCTTGAGTGGATAGGATTTTGTTTGCAGAAACCTATTCGGGTATTTAAAGTATTTCCTTACTTGTATTATAAAAGCCTTTTACTGGTGTACCGTCTGTTCAAACGAGGGGATCCTTCCCCTAAATAGGGCCCCGCCAAAAAGCGCAGGGTCCAGGCCCGAACTATCCCTTGGTGCGTATGCACTCCTATGGATCCCGTGACATAGCTATACATACGTGAAGAAACAGGGGACCGCACCATTACTATGGCTTACAAAGAAGAGCATGTACCCATCTTGGCCTAAACTTGACCCATATTTGTATTTATTGCCTGTTCTAGGACAAACTTTTCCCCAAGGAGTTTTCTGTTGGGGATCAACAGGGGAACCACTACAGAACACGGGGCGAATAGGCGTTCCTTATCCGGGTGTCGGCACAAGGGGAAGCGGAAAAAGGAGCAGAAAAGCGGGTTTGGTCTCCGCTTCCCTATAAGGGGGTCTGACCCGTATACCTATATCCGCTTCCCCCCCAAGCTCCGCTTCAGGCGGTTCCCCTTCGAGTATCCGAGACCCATACCGGTCTCCCCAGATATGCCCTTCCCGTGCTTGGGCACGGTTGTACCGCTGGGCAAA
>JAIRLU010000261.1 GCA_031259215.1 Treponema sp.
AGGGTCTTTTCAACAACAAAAGTTAGTTTTGGAAAAAGGCTAGGGGAAAAGCCAGTCAAAGGACTGGTTTTTCCTTTACATCCAAGGAAGCTTTTCTAAAAAGTTTATCTTTTGAAAAAAGCCGCTATCCTACACCAGTACAAAGGAGTAATCCGTACTATGAAAGAAACGTGTCTCATGTTTGCCCAGTACCATAAAGCAGCTAATCAAGCGGTCCTTTCCATTCTCCAAACCCTTTCCCCGGAAGAACGGGAAAAAGAACGGGGAAGTTACTATGGGAGCCTTTCCGGCCTAATCCGGCATATAGGGGAGGGAACCCGCTTTTTTCAGGGACTCTTCAAAGGGGCTCTATCCCATAAAGCCCCTGCCCTAAAGGCCCTGACCCTCGCAGAATCCCTGGTTATTCCCCAGGATACGGCGACCGAAGCCCAATGGAAAGCCCTGGTTAGGGCTTTTGAAGCCCTCGATGATGGGCTCATTCAGGTGATATCGGTCTTAGATGAGCAGGATTTCACGATTCCTACCCAGTGGTATGGTGGAAATCCTGATACAGTACCCTTGTATTTTCTCTTATACCAGCTCACCATGCACGGAGCCCATCACCGAGGCCAGATTGCTCAAATTCTGGATGAACTGAAGATCTCCAACGATTATTCCGGCATTAATGCGGCGTTTTTACCGCCTCCAGTTCTGCCTCAGTAAGCCGGGAGGGTGTCGTTTTTTATGACGGATCAGGAAATTTTAAGCCATATTGACCATACCTTGCTCAAGGCCAGCGCTTCCTGGGAGGGTATCACGACCCTTTGTAACGAAGCAGTACAGTATAAGACCGCTTCGGTGTGTATCCCTCCATCTTATGTTAAGGCCGTACACGAAACCTACGGGAATACCCTGACCCTTTGTACGGTGATCGGGTTCCCCCTCGGCTACAGTGTGAGCGGGGTAAAAGCCGCAGAGACTGAACAGGCCCTCGCGGATGGAGCAGGGGAAATCGATATGGTGATTAATATAGGCGATGTGAAGAATCGCCGGTTCGACCGGGTCTTCGATGAAATCACGGGCCTTAAAAAGATCCTGGGAGACCGGATCCTCAAGGTTATTGTGGAAACCTGTTATCTTACGATAGATGAGAAAACCCGCCTTTGCGAGCTGGTGCGTAACGCAGGAGCGGACTATATCAAAACCTCTACGGGATTCGGTACTGCTGGTGCGGTGCTGGAGGACATTCACCTGTTTAAGAAACATATCGGCCCTCAGGTTAAAATCAAGGCTGCCGGGGGGATCCGGACCAGGGAAGACCTGGAACGTTTCTTGAACGCAGGCTGCCACCGCATTGGTACCAGTTCTGCAGTAGCCTTGTTAAGCGGCGGCTCCGGGAAGGCCTATTAAGGAGTACGATGATGCAACGAAAGGTGCACCCACCGCAGGAACGCCCGCGGCAGGAACGCCCACCGCAGGTGTTGATTCTATGCGGCGGCTGGGACGGGCATGAGCCGAAACTCATAAGCCAACGGTTCACCCAATTCTTGGAATCCCAGGGCTTCCAGGTTACCGAAGCGACTTCCCTGGATGTATTAGAGGATAAAGAGCAGCTTATGGCATTAGACCTCTTTATTCCGGTGTGGACCATGGGCCCGGAACTGCCCAAGCCCTATTTTGAGCCTCTGCTGGAAGCCATCGGTTCCGGGGTGGGGCTTGCCGGTTGTCACGGGGGTATGTGCGATGCTTTTAGGGCCAATGTGGCCTGGCAATTTTTAACCGGCGGTAACTGGGTGGCCCATCCGGGCTGTGATGGCGTTCCTTACGAGGTCAACATCACGAGCAGTTCCAATCCCCTCACCGAAGGGATCAAGGATTTCGAGGTGGTCTCGGAACAGTATTACCTGCATGTGGATCCGGCCAATGAAGTGCTGGCTACGACCCGTTTTCCCACAGTTCCGTGGTACCATAACGCCAACGGTGTGGTAGATGTACCGGTAATCTGGACCAAAAAATGGGGTCATGGCCGGGTGTATTACAATTCCTTGGGGCATCATAACGATGTGTTTGATATTCCCGAAGCTTGGGAACTCATGAAGCGGGGCCTCCTCTGGGCTGCAGAGGGTAAACGGATCGCAGTAGCCCAAGGGCTTAGGGTGGATATATTTAAGAGCGATAAGGGGATGTATTAGGTGGAAGAAAAAGAAAGCGGCACTGAAAAAATGGAAAAAAAGCGTATCGGTGTGGTGGGGGCTGGAAAAATAAGCGGTATTTATCTCCAAAACTTACAGGGTATGTTTGGGAAACAGGTTATCCTCACCGGGGTAACTGACTTCGTGGAGGAACGGGCCAAGAAGGCCGCCCAAGAGTACCATATCCGCTGTCTAAAGGACGCAGATGAACTTATCGCCTGTGCTGAGGTGGACATCGTCCTCAACCTCACCCAGCCTCAGCATCATTATGCGGTGGCCTTGGCTGCAGTACGGGGGGGAAAGCATGTGTACAATGAAAAGCCCCTGTGCGTAAGCCGGGAGGAGGCTGGGGCCCTCTTAGGGGCTGCCCAGGAACAGCAGGTGCGGGTAGGTTGTGCGCCGGATACCTTTCTCGGTGCAGGAATCCAGACCTGCTGCAAGCTCATTGATGATGGTTGGATAGGCCGCCCCTTGGCTGCGGTGGCTTTTATGATGAACCACGGTCATGAGCACTGGCACCCGGATCCAGCTTTTTACTATAAAACCGGAGGGGGGCCCCTTTTTGACATGGGACCCTATTACCTAACTGCTTTGGTGAACCTCTTAGGCCCTATCGCCCGGGTTTCGGGTTCTGCGCAACAGAGTTTCAAGACCCGGACCATCACCAGCGAGCCCTTGAACGGACAGGTCATCGCCGTGGAAGTACCCACCCATATTGTGGGGGTCTTGGATTTTGTCTCCGGTGCAGTGGGAACCATCATCACCAGTTTTGATGTGTATGCCCATTCTTTGCCGTACATCGAAATCTACGGTACTGAAGGTACCCTCAAGGTTCCAGACCCCAATACCTTTGGCGGGCCGGTTTTGGTCCGCCGGGGGCTGGCAGAGACCTGGTCGGAAATTCCCCTGCTCAAGGACTTCCCAGAAAACAGCCGGGGCCTTGGGGTAAGGGATATGGCCGAAGCCCTCAGTGAAAACCGGCCCCACCGGGCTTCGGGGAAACTGGCCTACCATGTGCTGGAAGTGATGCACGGTATCCTTGAGGCTTCTGCTTCAGGTAAGTATTACCCGGTACAGAGCGTCTGTTCTCGGCCTGAACCCTTGGTATAGGCCTATCAAGAAGCCGGTGATCCTATGCCCAAAGAACAGGTCCTTTTAGGTGAAATTTTCGGTCCCGTGATGATCGGGCCTTCCAGTTCTCATACTGCGGGGGTGAGCCGGATTGCCTTTCTGGCCCGGCAGATCTTTGGTACTGTTCCGCAAAAGGCGGTGATCCGCTTTTACGGTTCTCTGGCTGCTACCTGGAAAGGGCATGGTTCAGGGGATGCGGCAGTGGCAGGTCTTTTGGGTATTCCCCCTGAGGATGAACGGCTTTTCCGAGGCCGTGCCCTGTTAGAGGAACTTCAGGCCGCGGGGAAAGGATTTCCTCTCGTAATCGAGACCGCCGCTGAATTACCTCCCTCTTGGCATCCCAATAGCTTGGTTCTTGAACTCTATGGCGGACATACCTTGATCCTGCAAGGTTCAAGCATAGGAGGCGGCTCTATTCGGATTGACGCGATTAACGGCTATGGGGTGCATCTTTCCGGCGAATCCGAGGCCATCCTGGTGTTACACTATGATGAGATTGGGGTCATTGCAGAAGTAACCCATATCCTGGCTGCCCATCACATCAATATCGCTGCCACCTCCAGTCACCGCAAGGAAAGAGGGGGTGAGGCCTTATTGGTGGTTGAGACTGACAGCCCTGTGCCGGTTTCCATTATCACCCAAATCCAAAAGCTATCCTCGATTTATCGGGTCCTCCCAATGCCGGCATTGACCCTTTAAGTGGAGGCGGGAGGTAAAACATGCAATTCAGGTTTCATACCTTTGCTGAACTTGAAACGATAGTGCAGGCTGAAAAAATCACTGCTCCAGCGTATGGAATCAAACGGGAAGCCTTCATGTCCGGAGTGCCGGAAGCGCGGATCCTCACCGAGATTGACCGGCGTATCTCGGTTACCCGGAAAGCCTTGATCAAAGGACTTGAAAACCCCCAACATTCCCGATCTGGACTTACCAAAGGGTCGGCAGTCGCCTTCGCCACATCCACCCGGCGGCTTATCCGGGATGATCTGTTCACCCGATCGCTAGCCTATGCCCTGGCTATCAACGAGGTAAATGCCTGTGGAGGCAAGGTGGTTTCCTTTCCCACTGCCGGTTCCAGCGGTATTGTACCAGGAGTCATCTGGGCGTGGTGGGATACCAGGGAAAACCACGCCGTTGGAGGGGCCATCGGTACGGTTCATCCCTGTAATCCCCCTTATGATTCCCGGTTGCGGGACGCCTTTTTAGTCGCCAGCCTTACCGGGGTAATCATAGCCCAGGGTGCGACCTTGGCCGGTTCAGAAGGAGCTTGTCAAGCGGAATGTGGTGCTGCAGGAGCCATGGCAGCCTGTGCCCTGGCGTACTTGGAAGAACAGCCTTTGAAGGCATGCTTTTCTGCTGCTGCCTTGTCTCTGAAGAATTCCCTAGGTCTGGCCTGCGATCCCGTGGCCGGACTGGTAGAGGTTCCCTGTGTAAAACGGAATGCCTTTGTAACAGCCAATGCCCTTACCGCGGTGGATTTGACTTTATCTAGCATTGAGAGTATTATACCTTTTGATGAAGTGGTTTGGGCCATGAAACAGATTGGGGATAACCTGCCGGGCTCCATAAAGGAAAATTCCACCGGCGGTTTAGCGATAACACCCACTGGCTTAGCCTTTAAGCAGGCCTTGGAGCGTTGACACCTCAAATACCTGAAGGGTGCAAAACCTATTGGGATTTGAAGGAGTGTAATTTTTATATAAAGGCTGTTCAGAATCTGACATTTTGAAACGGTCTCTCTATATAAAGCGAAGAGAAAAATACAAGACTAAGAGGGGGAGAAGGGAAAAGTATGGGGAACCGCTCATTATCAAACAAAGGACTGAGTATATACACTGACGGGGGCTGTTCTGGTAATCCGGGGCCTGGAGGCTGGGCCTATGTCATCGTTGAATTCAAATCCACTGCTCGGGGAATTTCTGGGGAGGGGAAGACTGGAGTGCCCAGTATCATTGCCGAAAAATGGGGGGCTGCAAAAAATACCACCAATAACCGGATGGAATTGAGCGCAGCCATTGCCGCGTTGGAGGCAGTGTCAGAATTAAACGTAAACTCAAGACAGATAACGGTCTATACCGATTCCCAATACGTACACCAGGGTATAAGTGTATGGATCCATGCCTGGAAAAAGAACGGATGGAGAACCAGTGAAAAAAAACCGGTAAAAAACAAGGAACTGTGGGAACGCTTAGATAAATTGACCGAGGATTTTTCCCTTACCTGGCAATGGGTTAAGGGTCATGCAGGTAATGAATTTAACGAGCGCTGTGATCGGATGACCCAAAGAGCCATTGCTTCATTATAAGCAGATGCAGGGTCTCGTACTCAATGGATACGAGAAGCACCTTCGTATTTTGGGGGAGGTCTTAGCCCTATTTTTTATCGCCCGTATCTCCCGACCACATCGTCAGGAGACGCATCGGTGTGCCTACTGCCTTAGGGGGAGTTGCGTGGTTCTTGCATCGGTTCCCTGGAGAGAGGGAGTTTTACGATTGCTTCAACTCTAGACTCCCCCGGACGTATGGGGCTTTACAGATGTGGATTCCTGACTTGCTGCCAGTATTTGGTTATCGGGGATGTTTATTACAGTGGAGGCCGGCGAGGGAGCGAGGCCCGAGCCCGGCCGACCTAGTCAGCCGGAACCCCGAACCGCCTGGCGGCGAAACGCATACAATCCTGTTATGTGCAATAGGTTTTTGCTTTATATGCGTATAGGGTTTTTATTTTTTCAATCGTTTTTTTATACATATTTGAAATGGCGTTATTATTACAACCTGTATTATTCCGCTGTATAACATGGAAATTAATGCTACTGCCAAATTGGGCCCCAATGCGGCTCTATCTTCCAGATTTGCCAACATTGCAATAACGCCAATAAGTACAGCAATAAGCCCTGCAACCCATGTGGTTTTTCCATATACCCTAAAAAAATGTAATGCTTCTATCAATTCTTCCTTTTCCGTATCTTTTTTAAATGCAATGGAAAAGGGCAAAGCCATTTTCTTAAAACCACCGGGGTTATCGAACAAGTCCAATATACTTACAAAAAGAAATGGAAATATGCCCACCATCATGAGACTGGGAATATCCAAGTAAAGCCATACATTGCCTCCCGATGCGTAGATGGTCAAAACAATTCCGGCTAAAAAAATTATTAAGGAAAGTCCATATCGTACCATAAAATCCTTCCAAAAATGTTTTATCTAATGAGCTTGTTCCAAAAACTGACGGCTTTGAACGCTTTCTCATAGTATACCATGAGATTTTTATATGCAACTCCTGGAGTTCATCACCCCATTCCCTATTCCGTCAGTTCCTTATACCCTATGGATATGGAGGAATCGCATGAAGTTAAACCGATTCGGGGACTATGGGGGACAGTATATCCCGGAGACCTTGATGAACGAGATCCATCAATTGGAAAAGGCCTATGCCTTTTATAAGGAGGACCCGGCGTTTAACGGGGAGATGGCAGGGCTGCTCAGGGATTATGCGGGAAGGCCCTCCCTTTTGTATTACGCGGACAAGATAACCCGTGACTTGGGGGGAGCGAAGGTGTACCTAAAACGGGAGGATCTGAACCATACAGGGTCTCATAAGATCAACAATGTCTTGGGTCAGGCGCTTTTGGCAAAGAAAATGGGCAAGACTCGGCTCATCGCGGAAACCGGGGCAGGCCAGCACGGGGTTGCTGCAGCTACTGCCGCGGCTCTCCTGGGACTGAGCTGCGAGATATTTATGGGGGAAGAAGATATGGAGCGGCAGAGCCTCAATGTCTACCGGATGCAGCTCTTGGGGGCTCAGGTACACCCGGTAACGACCGGTACCCGGGTTCTTAAGGACGCCGTGAATGAGACCATGCGGGAATGGGTAAGCCGCCTTGAGGATACCCATTATGTACTGGGTTCGGTGATGGGCCCCCATCCCTTCCCCAGGATGGTCCGGGATTTCCAGAGTATCATCGGCAAGGAAGCTCGGCAGCAACTGCTGGAAAAGGAGGGGGAGCTCCCTCTCGCGGTGATTGCCTGTGTGGGTGGAGGCAGTAACGCCATAGGACTCTTCTATTATTTTATTCCGGACCGCGAGGTCAAGCTCATCGGCTGTGAGGCTGCAGGAAAGGGTCTGGATACGCCCCAACACGCGGCCACGATGAGCCGGGGGAAGGTGGGTATTTTCCATGGGATGAAGTCCTATTTCTGCCAAGATGCAGAGGGGCAGATTGCGCCGGTCTACTCGATTTCCGCAGGGCTGGATTATCCGGGGATAGGACCGGAACATGCTTACTTGCATGACACAGGCCGAGCGGAATATGTGGCAGTTACCGATGAGGAAGCAGTGGCGGCTTTTGAGTACCTTGCCGCTCTAGAGGGGATTATTCCGGCGATTGAAAGCGCCCATGCCGTGGCCTATGCCCGTAAGCTTGTTCCAACATTGGATAAGGCGGGGAGTATTATCATCTGTATTTCCGGGCGGGGGGATAAAGACGTGGCCGCAATTGCCCGGTATCGGGGGGTTTCGATTTATGAGTAAGTTGCACGGGGCCTTTCAAAAGGCCAGGGGACACAAGGCTTTTATCGGGTTTATAAGCGGCGGGGATCCGTCCTTGGAGAAAAGCGAGGACTTTGTTCTGGAGATGGTCGGGGCAGGAGCGGATATTGTGGAGATTGGGATTCCTTTTTCCGATCCCATTGCCGAAGGCCCGGTGATCCAAGCCGCCAATCTCCGAGCCCTTAAGGCAGGCAGTACCCCGGAACGAATCTTCTGCTTGGTGGAAAAGCTGCGGCAGCAAACCCAGGTGCCCCTGGTTTTGCTCACCTATTTGAACCCGGTTTTTCAGTATGGGTATGAGCGGTTTTTCACGCGCTGCCGCGTACTTGGGGTGGACGGGATCATTATTCCGGATCTGCCTTTTGAGGAACGAGAGGAGGTACGTACCGTAGCGGATCCCTATGGGGTAGATCTGATTTCCCTGATTGCCCCGACTTCCGCGGCGCGGATTCAAGAGATTGCCGCCGATGCCCGGGGCTTTCTCTATGTAGTGTCTTCCTTGGGGGTTACCGGGATGCGGGGGAAGATTGAGACTGATCTGGCCGCATTACTTGGAGCAATAGGCCAGGTGAGTACCCTACCTGCCGCGGTGGGATTCGGCATCAATACCCCTGAACAGGCAGCCGCAATAGGAAAGTTTGCTGACGGGGTGATTGTAGGCAGTGCCATTGTAAAGATCATTGAAGATCATGGGGCGGATGCAGGGAGGTATATTTACGAGTATGTACGGATGATGAAGGAAGCGCTGATCTGAAGCCCCCCAGGGGGTTTAAGGCCCATAGAGGGCAGTGGTGATAAGTGGTCGGGGCGCCCCTTGCTTCTAGCCTCTACCGCTTTGGAGCCACGCCCTATAGCTAATAACGCTCCGCTAGTAGCAGGAACGAAGGGACGTACACCCTTTATCCCTAACCACGCGGCCACCCGCTACGCCCACCGCAGGTGCCCCCCAAGGGGTTTAACGCCCATAGAGGGCAGTGGTGATAAGGGAACGAGGCGCCCCCTGCTTCTAGCCTCTACCACTTTGGAGCCACGCCCACAAGATAGGTGAGCACGCTCCGCCAGTAGCAGGAACGAAGGGACGTATGCCCTTTATCCCTAACCACGCGGCCACCCGCTACGCCCACCGCAGGTGCCCCCAGGGGGTTGAATGCCCATAGAGGGCAGTGGTGATAAGGGAACGAGGCGCCCCTTGCTTCTTGTGTTTGCTGCTTTGGAGCCACGCCCATAAGATAGGTAAAGACACTCCCCAGGATGTAGGAACGAAGGGATGTCCGTCGCCCCTTCAAACCTCCCCACCCCTCATAACGCCCACCGCAGGTGCACCCCCCAAATGTGCCGGAGTGAGCCGTGCGAATGAGCTAGGCGAACGGAGGTCGAGGGGCTTTAGCCCCGAAGCGCATACAGACCTGTTATATGCAGTTGGGGTGTACTCTATTTAGTATTATATTCATATAATTCTTTATATTTTATTTCAGGATTTGTATATCTCCTTCTATTTTGTGTTGCATCTTTATAATTTATTGCCTTTTGCGGACAAAATTGTATACAGGCGACACATTGTTCACAGTGATGCTTATATTGCGGCTTATTGTTTGCCATTTCAATGTTTTTTACCGGGCATACTTTTTCACATATACCACAGCCTGTACAATTATTATTAGCTCACTAGTGTCCAAAATAGAATAGGCAAGTAATTGAAAAACCTCAACTCCTAGTGTAGAATGATGAAGTTACCCAACTAAATCACCTAAAAAAGGAGTTTGAAGCATGAATAAGCTTAACACAGTCTTCGGGCAATTGCTAGCCTTGGTTCCGAGATCTCGTTTTGAAAAGCTGGTAAAGGAGCATAAATCCGAGTACAAATCGAAAGGGCTGCGGAGCTGG
>JAIRLU010000266.1 GCA_031259215.1 Treponema sp.
GTCTAAAAGTTCCGGTATGGCGGTAATCTCGTTGCTTTTTTCCCCGGTTCTCACCTGGCCAAGCACCATATTCCGGGCGCTTACCCACGCACTGACGATATGCGCCCCATTCCGTCCCTGCCGGGCTGAACCGCGAATCGTTTTCCCGTCAATGTTTATCGTCCGTCCGCTTGCTTTGTTCACTCCCATAAGCCATGTTTGCAGGCCGCTGAGCAACGCTCCCGGTTCTATCCACGAAAATACCCGCGCAAAGGTCTTTTCATCCGGTATCCCGTGCGGCAATTCCAGAAATCTCCTGAAAAAACCCTCCTTCGCCCGGCCGAAATCCTCCATCACATTGAATTCATCCCATCCGGCAAGGATAGTCGTCAGCCCGATTACCAGTACGTCTATCAGTTTGTGCAAAAAATGCCCGCTCTGCCGCCGCTCGTCCTTTATCCCCCTCAGGCATTCCTCCATCCATGCTATGTCTCCTTCCGTGATCTCCACTTGCTTACCCCTCCCAAGGTAAGTTCCACTATATCACGGATTTTTAAATGACGTTGCCCTGACTTGTATCCGGGGCCTTGTCAAGGGAGCTTGGACAGAGCAGAAAAAACGCCTTGCTCCGTGAGGCCGGGGCAGGGCGGCAAAGTTAAAGGTCTGTTACGGCTGCTTCAGCATTCTTGAAACTTATCAGGTTTCAGCCGCTATCCTAAGACACATAGGTTGCATTAGGTACCCGCCGGTCGCCGTGGACGCCGGCGAGGCACTGGTTTACCGGGTCAACGTACAGGTCCATGCTTTCCAGAGGCAGCGCGCCCTAGATTCTAGTATACCACAAAAATCCCGGCGACAATCGGAATAAACCCATAGCATCAGGGCCAGGGCACATACAATGTTCGCCTCTGCACATTCCGCAAAATCACCTATCCTTGAAGAAAATCGACCCCCTCGGACCTGAGGTCCGCCCACACAAACAAACACGAACGGCAAAGAACGAGGTCGAATTGCAGCGATTATGAGGCCCGGTCAACGTACCGGTTCGTTTGGTTCGTGTCGGAATCTCCAGGGTCTGGGTATACCGGGGAGGTACATATCGCCCTGGCTACCGGACTTTCCCTTAAGGAAAGAACGCAGAGCTGCACAGAACGCTCCATTGGACGGTGCGCCAATTCAGCGGATAAACCTTCTGATATGAATACTCAAGGCTAAGCCTATGCCGGTCATCGCAGAAATGATGGCGGAACCACCGTAGGACATAAACAACAGGGGAATACCCGTGATGGGCATGATCCCCATGGTCATCCCCACGTTGATAAGAAAATGGAAACTATACATAGCAGATAAGCCGGCACTAATATAGGTCCCAAAGGGATCCGCAGCAGTCTTCATGATCCGCACCAGCCGTAAGGAAATGAGGAGGAACAGGGCAAACACCAGAATCCCCCCCATAAGTCCCCACTCTTCGGAAAAAATAGAGAAAATAAAATCCGTGCTTTGCTGGGGCAAAAACCGGTAATGGCTATGGGTTCCTGCCAGGTAGCCCTTGCCCCAGAGCCCGCCGGAACCAATGGCGGTAATGGATTGAATGATGTTCCATCCCGCCCCTCGTGGATCCACATCAGGATTAAGAAATACGATGAGCCGCATGAGCTGATAATCCTTGAGCACCTTATGGGACATATAGGATGCCCCCAGGGAGAAAATCACGATCCCCACGGCGTATACTATCCAGAAAAAATATCCTTTCTTATAAAGAAGAAATCCCACCAAAGCGAGGATCCCAATAAGGAACAGGGCAAGGGCGGTGATCCCGATAAACCGGAGATTGGTAATAATCATAAGGGATGGCAAGGCATTCTTGAAAATATAATCCTGCCACAGAGGTAACACCATAAAGAGGGCGGTTAAGCCAATAAAAGCTACTAAAAAAATAATGTACTTTATGGAAATCCCCGCGATAAAGGTCATCACCAGAAGTATGGGAATGAATACGAGGGATGTCCCAAAATCCGGCTGGATGAGCACTACTGCCATAGGGGTAAATACAATGAGACAGGCCACTAAAAATCGCATAAACGAATTGGCCTTTCGTTTTGAAGCATCCAAATACCGGGCAAGAAACAGGCTGGTGGTGATCTTGGCAAATTCCGAGGGCTGTATGCCGAAGTTGCCGATGCCTATCCATGCTTTGGCCCCATTCACCGTATGACCAAAAATACAGGTATATACCAAGAGTCCCAGGGTTCCCAGATACAGATAGGGGGATAGGGTATACCAACGCCGGTAATCGATCAGCGCGAGGATTAAGGCAAAAGATACGCCGCTCGCTCCCCAAATGATCTGCTTGGTATACTCCGAGGAACCCTGGGTCCCTGAGGAACTGAGTCCTGATGAATAAATAAAGAGGACCCCGAATACGGTCAGCGTGATGGCGGCACATAACAACAAAAAATCAATCTCAAATATATCTTGAATTTTCATGATTTCCTTTACGGTTCATGCAGGATCCGATCCCTTCCCCGGTTTATTCCCGGCGGACCTGGACAGGCATGAGATACTGGAATCCCAAGGCAGCAACCGCCTCCTCATAACTTTGATCCGCGAACATACCCTGAAAAATAATGGCCGATGCATAGGTGGCCCACCATTCCCACCTATTCGCGGCTTCAACAATCACAGAAACCACCACCTGTTCTTCAGGATTGTTCGTTTGATACGGCGCATACGCGGCAAACCAGGAATGCCATCGATCCTGATACCCTATTTCACCGGTACCGGTCTTTCCGGCAATCTCCACGGCCTTGATATTCAGGGGGAACCGGGCAGTCCCGTCACTGATAACATGCCGCATATCCCGGCGGACCGTCTTGAAAATAGTCCGATCCATATCGCTTTCATGGAGTACCTCAGGGCTTATGGTTTCTTCCACTGCCCCGGTAAGGGGATTCCGCACTTCCTTGAGGATGTGGGGTTTGTAGATAATCCCTTCATTCACGGTCATCGCCACCATATTGGCCATTTGGATAGGGGTAACCAGGGTATACCCTTGACCGATGGACATATTCATGGTGTCCCCTCCGAGCCACCGTTCATGAAAACGGCGATCCTTCCACTGGGGAGTGGGAATGAAGCCCCCAATCTCCCCAGGCAGGTCAATACCGGTGAGCTCTCCATAGCCATATTCCCGGGCATAAGAGACAATACGTTCCACTCCTAGGTAATCGCGCCCTACCACCCAGTAATAAATATCGCAGGATTGGGCCATGGCCTGCTGCAGATTAAGCCGCCCGTGTCCAGGTTTTCGGATATGACACCGCCAGAGCCGGTCCCCATAGGTCAGTTCCCCCAGGCAGTCCACGGTCTGTTCTGGTGAAAAGGCCCGTTCCCTGAGGATCCCGGTGGTCATAACGATCTTAAAGGTCGATGCAGGAGGATAACTGGACTGTATGGCCCGGTTGAGGAAGGGTTTATTCGGATCGTTGATCATGGCTTGGTATACTGCCCCGTTATCATTCTGGTTAAAAATATTCGGATCATACCAGGGATAGGAAACCATCGCGAGAATTTCACCGGTCGTCGGTCGCAGGACCACGGCCGCGCCGATTCGTTTGCCCAGGGCTTGTTCTACCAGTAATTGAATCCGCTGATCTATGGAAAGCACCAGGTTCTTGCCCGTTACCGGCGCTTCTCGGCTGGTACGCTCCGAGGCCACCCCTCTTCCCCGGACATCCACGGTACGGATATCTTTTCCCTCTTTACCTCGAAGGATCTCGTCATACTGCCGTTCTATACCGGCCTTGCCGATCTTATCCCCCGACTGATACCCCTTGTTGTACAGCATGGTGAGTTCATCCCGGGTAATATCACCCACATACCCGAGGATATGGGAGAGACTTCCGATGTCTCCGTATGTCCGCATGGGTTTGGATTGCCAGGACACTCCCGGCAGGGAATCCGCCTGTTCCGCTAAGGCCGCAATCGTACTAAAGGGTACATTCACCGCCACTTCCACAGGCTGATAAAGGTAATAGTACTGGACCGGTATTCTCTTGTCGATTTGATCCCGTTCTATCCCCAGTATCTGGGCTACCTGACTAATCAGGTCCGAGATGGTTCCTTCCGGCACCTCTGCAGGGGTAATACTCACCGCAAAGGAATCGGTATTAAACACCAGGGGCTGGGTGAAGTTTCGGTCAAAGATCTCCCCCCGCTGCGCGGGAATGACCGTAACCCGCCGGGCGATACTTTCGGCCCGGAGCCGGTATACCTCACCATGCACAATCTGCATACTGAACAGTTTAAGCGTATAGATGCCAAAAATAGCGATAAAAAACAGGGTGATTATATTCACCCGGCCCTCAGGCCGGGGGTCTCCAGATGGGAACTGTCGAGAAGTCATGAGGATTTCCTCCGGTCAACCAGCAGGTTTTTAAACAATTTGAGAAAGGCGAATAACAAGGGAGCGGAAATGCTATTACCCACGAGCTCAACCCAGAGGGTAGGTTCTTCTAAGAGATACGTAGGCACCCCCTGGGTAAAGAGCAGGTGCAGCCCTGCAAGAAGCAGGGCCTTAAACAAAGTCGCGCCGGCACATAAGGCTATGGGAAGAAACAGGGGATCCAGAAAAAAGGCTCCCTTCATGAGTCCTGCCGTAGCCCCAATCATGGTTCGAATTAAGGCGTTAAGCCCCAGGGGAGCTGCGGAGAGAAAATCCAGGAACAGGCCGGAAAAAAAACCGGTTAATTGTCCGGTCATGGTGCCGTGGGTATAGGCCATGTAGACAATGATACCCAGCACAAGATCCGGAACCGCCCGGTACACCGCGAGGCGGGCGAGGAGGGTTGATTGCAACATGGCTGCTACCAAGGCGAATACCGTGGCCCATACCACATGCTTAGCCATCCCCTTCCTCCAGTGGATCTGTTTTTTCTCCTACTTCTTGCTCCAGCGCCTGTTCCCGGATCTCCGCATCAATGACAAACACATATTCAAGCCGGGAGAAATCAATGGCCGGTTCTACCTCTACCTCCATGGAGATTTCGTATTCCTGATAGAGGACCTGGCTCACCCGGCCCACCGTGATACCCGGAGGATACACCCCGCCCCGGCCGCTGCTTAAGCCCATACCGCTTGAGATGATCACATCCCCTTGACTAATTTCATTCCGGGCCCGTTTCTGTATAAACCGCATGAGCAGGGGGAATTCCGGGCTTCCTTGACCTTCCACAATGCCTTCATACCGTAGTTCCGCAAACCGAGAGGCCACAAAAGAAGTCGTCGCATAAAGGGGCATCACCAGGCTTTCAAACTGCCCTGCCTGCAGGACCTGCCCCACCAGGCCCTGGACGCCGTTTTGATAGGCAATAACCGGCATATCCTTAGCAACCCCCGCTTGTTTTCCCTTGTTGATCACAAAAGCGGAAAAAAGGTTATCCGGATCCCGGCCTGAGATCTCCGCAGGAATATGCTTATACCCCAGGGCTTCGGAAAATCCCAACTGTTCCCGCAAACGCCGGTTTTCCTGGCGGATCTCTGCAGCGCTCCGTTCAAGCTGCTCATACCGGCTCATGCGATTGGTTAATTCCGCGTATTCCTGCCGCAAGGTAGCCAATTCCTTCACTGAAAGAACCGTCCGGGAGACAAAGGAGGTAACTTCATAGATACCAATACGGATACCGGAAAACAAGGACAAACCCACATCTTTAAAGTTAAGAATAAACCCGCTATTAGAGAAATACAGTATCAGAAAAGAAACCAGGGTAAGGCCCACAAACACGTACGCTTCGGCAAAAAAACGGCCTTTTTGCTTTTTACCTTCCTCCATTTCCCGGCCCTAGTTGTTTAAGGTATCGTAAATCTGACGGCTATTATCAAAGTTCTTCGCGTATTCAAAATATTTTCCCGCTCCCAAGGCAACGCAGTTCAGAGGAGACTCGGCCACAATAACCGGCACCCCGGTCTCTTTAGAAACGAGCTTGGGCAATCCCTTGAGGAGGGAACCCCCACCGGTCATCACGATCCCCCGCTCCACAATATCCGCGGCTAATTCCGGCGGGGTCTTCCCCAGGGTTGCCTTAATTTCATCGATGATCTGGGTGATAGGATCCTTGAGGGCTTCCCGGACTTCCACGGAATCGATCTCCAGCCTTCGGGGAAGCCCGGTGATGGCATCGGTACCCTTGATTTCCACCTTTTCAATGGTTTTATCCGGTGCGGCATTACCAATTTCGATCTTAAGCCGCTCCGCGGTCTGTTCTCCTATGATGAGGTTATGGACGCTGCGCACCTGCTTGATGATGGCCTCATCAAATTCATCTCCTCCTAAGCGTATGGCATTGGTCACCACCATGCCTCCCAGGGAAATAACGGAAATCTCCGTGGTACCTCCCCCTATATCACAGATCATGTGCCCCATAGGTTCAAAGATGGAAATATCCGCGCCAATGGCGGCGGCGAGGCTTTCTTCAATGACAATTACCTCCCGGGCCCCTGCTTTATACGCGCATTCCTCTACAGCCCGGCGTTCCACCTCGGTAATGCAGGAAGGAATACCGATAACCATCCGGGGTTTGACAAACCGGTACCGAGGAAGCACCTTGGAGATGAAGAACCGGATCATCTTCTCGGTGGATTCCAGGTCTGCAATCACCCCATCCCGCATGGGCCTGATAGCGATGATATTTCCCGGCGTCTTCCAGAGCATCCGTTTCGCATCGGTCCCGACCGCCACCACCCGCTTCGTACCCCGCTCCACTGCCACTACCGAAGGCTCGTTAAGCACAATGCCTTTTCCATGTATATAGACAAGGGTATTACAGGTCCCTAAATCAATGCCGATATCTGAAGAATTATTCCCAAACATATTCCCTCCATAGGCCCAAAGCCCTTTATTACATATTGAGCCGTACTCTGGTCGGCTTATGACTTGGATCGATACTATAGGCTTTCCGCCATTCTGCCCGGGCCCGGATTGGGTCTCCCCCGCCGGCATACAGTTCGCCTAATTGATAATGGGCATCCGCATTTTCACCGCCTTCGGCGAGGATGGCCATATACTGGGCTTCCGCTCCCTTAACATCGCCATTGGTACCCAGTATGGAACCCAAGAGCAGCCGGGCTACCACCATGGTCCTGGAATCCTTGGATATATCCACACACCGCTGCAGATACGCATGAGCCGTATCTACATCTTCCAGGGCCAGGTAGGATCGGGCAATAGAGAGGAGCAAGAGGTCCGAAGGGTAGGGGATATGCCTTGTTACTCCACTTTCTCCTTCTCCAGGCTCCACCTCATCCCCCGGATCCAAAGCCAGGGTAAAAGAGGCCACACTGTTCCGGTAATCCTGTAGGGCCGCATAGGAGAGCCCCAAATACTCAGAGATATCCTGGGCCGTATAGGACGCCCGTCTCGCTTCCTCAAGAAATTTAACCGCTAAATCTGCAAAGCCGAAGCCTTTATAATAATAGGCCTTCCCTAAAACATACTGAACCCGCCCATCCACGGCCCCTTCTTTGGATAAGAGGGCTTTCCGCAGGGACCATATACAGGTATCTATATAGGTCAGCGTGTCAAAATTGTTAATCTGAGCGATGGCAAGCTGATAGGATGAAAATCCATGAAGGGTTAAGAGAAAATAATCCAAAGGTTTCTCTTGCAGCATTTCACCGCTTACCCTAAAGGCTTCATCGTAGGATCCGGCTTCCCACAGTTGTACCAATTCGTTTTTCTCATTTCCTACCTTATCTTTCCAGGGTATCAGAAATACCAATAAGAGTCCAATGATTATGATTACAAAAACAACCCCAAAAACAGTATATACGGTCTGTTTTCGATGTAGATACATACCATAAGCAGACCGAAAACGCCTATTACTCATATTTTTATAAGGTATACTACTATATTTGAGGATAAGAAGTCAACGGAAAGGCGGGGACCTAAGGAGGAGTGTAGGTAAAAAATTGCCCGGGGATTTCACGAATTTTCGCGGATCCGGAAGGGCTTGGGTATGAAAATCCCTGGTCCCCGCTCTATTCATGGGTGTTAGTGAGCAATGCTATGGTCATACACCCCTAGTCGGTTTCTTAGAAGTATGAGTATAATTCTAATAAAGGGTGATGGAAAACCTACTATTAGAAACATACCGTAGGGGTATTTCATATAGTTTGATCGTATCCTGGGGGGCTTATGAAAATCAGCAAAAAAACCTTCGGCCTTCTTTCATCAGGAAAGAAGGTATACCTGTATACCTTGAAAGCAGGGGATCTCTCCTTGTCCCTCTCGTCTTTTGGGGCAAGCCTCGCCTCCCTCGTGGTCCCTTCCCGCAACCGTGGGAAGGCAGATGTGCTTTTGGGGTATTCCTGCCTAGAAGCCTATACCCATAATACCCCCTATTTTGGAGTTACCATTGGCCGCTTTGGCAACCGGATCGGCAGAGGACGGTTTTCTCTCCAGGGTACCGAGTATGTCTTGTGCCAGAACGAGGGCGTCCATACCCTGCACGGGGGCCGCCGGGGCTTCGATAAACTTTTGTGGAAGGCCGATGCCTATGAAGATCGGGATGGGGTTTTTGTTCGTTTTGAACTGACAAGTCCTGATGGAGATGAAGGGTTTCCCGGGACCTGTAAGGCGGTGGTGAGTTACGGCCTTACCAAGACTAATGAAGTGATTGCCGATTACCAGGCCCATGTAGATGCCCCCTGTCCGGTGAATTTAACCAACCATGCCTATTTCAACCTGGCTGGGGAAGGAAATGGAGATATCCTTTCCCATGAAGTGGCGATACATGCGGATGCGTATATGCAGGTTGATGCATCCCTGATTCCCACCGGTGACTTAGTACCCGTTGCAGGGGGTCCCTGGGATTTTAGGAACTGTAAACTCATCAAACAGGATTTTGATGCAGTCCCCGGAGGCTATGATCATTGCTTTGTGCTTCAAGGGGAGGCAGGGAAATTGCGGCCCTGCGCAGAGGTCTATGAACGGAGTTCCGGCAGATCCTTGCGGGTGTTTACCACGCAGCCGGGGGTACAGTTTTATACGGGGAACCAGATCGGTGTTGTTCCGGGGAAAGCCGGTTCAGTGTACACCAAACACAGCGGGTTCTGCCTGGAAACACAGCACTTTCCAGACGCTCCCAACAAGCCCCAGTTTCCCTCGGCGATTTACGGCCCTGAACGGGATTACCACGAAAAAGCGCTCTTTGCCTTTACTTGGTGATAGAGAAGGAAAGGTAACCAGGTTGTTTCAAAATCGGACGTTCTGCAAGAACCTCTATAGTATATGATGGAAAAAAATGGCCAAAGAGCATAAAAAAATAATAGATATTGCTTGTAGAAAAAGACTATGATATACTATACTAAATTTAATGTTCAAGGTAACCGGTCTGGGATGAACTCACGCGGGTAAGGGTATGAACTTCCCGATAGAACCGCCGGATGATCAGGGGAAATAAAGGGAACTATTTGTTAAAGAGGAGATTATGGACATCCAACTTCAAGAACTTATTGATAAGATAAAAAAGGATGGAATCGAATCCGCTGCGGAAGAGGCGGCGCGGTTGAAATCTCAGGCCGAGGAACAAGCCAAACGTATCGTCGAAGCTGCCCAGCGAGACGCGGCTGCCATCATTGCGAAGGGAAAAGCCGATGCGGAACGACTGGAAAAGGCAGGTGTTGTAGCGCTTGAGCAAGCGTCCCGGAATCTCGTCTTAGCCTTTAAGGGTGAAATTCAGGCGCTTTTGGATACTATTATTGCCCAACGGCTGAGGGAATCCTATACCGAGGATACGCTCAAGGCCGTCCTCCCTGAATTGATACGGGCATGGGTTGCCAAAGGAGGGGATAAGCTGGATCTTATCCTCAGTAAAGAGGCGCTCAAAAAGGTGGAGGCCTATTTTAACGAACAGCTTGCCACGGTATTGGCCCAGGGGCTTGAGCTCAAATCCAGCCGGAATCTGGCTGCAGGTTTTCGTATTGCCCAGAAGGACGGTGCTGCTTATTATGATTTCTCTGCTGAATCCGTAGGGACGCTGCTTTCCGCATATCTTAACCCTCGGTTGGGGGAAATTCTCAAACAAGCGGTAAAAGGAAACTAGGTGGTGGCGTATTATTATTTAGTGTCCCAGCTTCCCTATCTCATCTATGGCCAGACAGTGCCTTTGTCTTCGGTTCAGTTCAAGTCTCTCTGCCAAAGCGCGTTGCGTCCGCAGGATGCGGCTCTGTTGGAGTGGTGTACGTTGGATCCGGAGCCGGAAGCCCTGCCGGGGGAAGGGAAGGGCGGTTCATATCGGGATGCGCCTAGGGCTACCCCGTCCCCCTTTATTAACACGTGGCGGCATTGGGAGCGGGCTTTGCGGCTGCATCTTGCCCGGTACCGGGCCCAGGCTTTGGGGCAGGAAGGGGCGGCGCCGGTGGATCCCCCAGAGGATCCGGTGGAGGTAGGGGCCCTTGCTAAGGCTGCCTTGGGTTTAGAATCGCCGTTAGAAGCGGAACTTTTCCTCGACCAGGCCCGATGGAACGCCATCGAAGCCATGCAGGGGTTTGATTATTTTGGAGTTACTACTATCTATGCCTATCTTCTGAGATTGCTCCTCATGGAACGGCGCGTTTCATTCAACGCAGAGGAAGGGTTTGTGGCGTATAAAGGGCTTTATACCGCTATCATAGCGGCTGCCGGTGGACGTGCGTCAGAAGGCGGAGGAGTGTCTGAAATCAGTATTGAATCGGGAGAACCGAAATGACCGGAACAAAAGGAACAGTAGTCGCCGTTAACGGCAATATGGTGAGCGTCCGTTTTGAAGGCGCGGTTTCCATGAACGAAGTCGGCTATGTTAAGGTGGGAGATAAACGGCTCAAGAGTGAGGTGATCCGCATCCGAGGGGATATATCCCAACTCCAGGTGTTTGAGATCACCAAAGGGATCACCGTAGGAGATACGGTGGAATATTCCGGGGATATGTTGGCCGTAGAAGTGGGGCCTGGCCTTTTAGGGCAGGTTTTCGACGGACTCCAGAATCCCCTCCCTAAACTGGCTCAAGAGGCGGGTTATTTCCTGGAACGGGGGGTATACCTGGATCCCCTTCCCTTAGATGTGCCTTGGGCGTTTACCCCGGTGGTAAAGGTAGGGGATCCGGTGGAACGGGCAGATACCCTGGGAACCGTGCCGGAAGGCTCTTTTACCCATCGTATCATGGTACCCTTTAATCTGTACGGTTCCTATACCGTAGCATCCATCAAGGAAGCAGGGTCCTACACCATCCGGGAGACTATTGCGGAATTAAAGGATGAGAAGGGAAATCGTTTTCCCGTGGCTATGTCCTTCCGGTGGCCGGTAAAACGTCCGGTGGATTGCTATGAAGAGCGGCTCAAGCCGGAAGAGTCTATGGTTACCAAGGTCAGGTTGATTGATACCTTCTTCCCGGTAGCCCGGGGGGGGACTTATTGCATCCCCGGACCGTTTGGGGCGGGTAAAACCGTACTCCAGCAGATCACCAGCCGTAATGCAGAGGTGGATATTGTGGTTCTTGCGGCCTGCGGTGAGCGGGCTGGGGAAGTGGTGGAGACCCTCAAAGAATTTCCAGAACTCACCGATCCTAAAACCGGTCGATCCCTTATGGAACGAACCGTAATCATCTGTAATACCTCTTCCATGCCTGTAGCGGCCCGGGAGGCTTCGGTGTATACCGCAGTAACTCTGGCGGAATACTACCGGCAGATGGGTCTTAATATCCTGCTCCTGGCGGACTCGACGAGCCGGTGGGCGCAAGCCATGCGGGAGATGTCAGGCCGCCTGGAGGAAATCCCTGGGGAAGAGGCTTTCCCAGCGTATTTGGAATCTACTATTGCCAGTTTCTATGAACGGGCAGGTTTGGTACGGCTTCGGGATGGTTCTATAGGCTCGGTTACCATCGGCGGAACCGTAAGCCCTGCAGGAGGTAACTTCGAGGAGCCGGTAACCCAGGCGACCCTTAAGGTAGTAGGGGCGTTTCATGGGCTTTCCCGAGAACGTTCAGATGCCCGTAAGTATCCTGCTATTCATCCCCTGGAGTCCTGGTCTAAATACAAGGGGATTATCCCTGGAGATATGGTTGCTTATGCCCACCGGTTCATGTTCCGCGGGAGTGAAGTGGAGCAGATGATGAAGGTGGTGGGCGAGGAAGGGACCAGTCTGGATGACTATGTGGTTTACCTCAAGGGGGACTTTCTGGATGCAGTGTATTTTCAGCAGGACTCCTTCAATCCTGTCGATTGTGCAGCGATTCCTGATAGGCAGAAGTATATCTTCACCATCATTCTCAAGATCTTGGCCTCCAAGTTTACCTTTACGGATAAGAATGAGGCCCGGAGTTGGTTCAACCGGCTTAGACAGCGTTTCCTGGATTACAATGGTACGGAGTGGAAAAGTGAGCAATTCCAAGCGCTGCAAAAGGAACTGGAGGCTGCAGTGGCTGAACGGTCCCAAGGGGTGGATAAGGCTGTGGAACAATTCCTGGTGTAGGGCATAGAGGGAGAATCAGCAATGAACAAGGTATATAGTAAGATTGAATCCATCACGGGGAGCGTTATCACCGTCAAGGCTGAAGATATCCGGTATGGAGATCTGGCAGAGGTGGATACGGTATTTGGAACCTCCTTGGCAGAGGTAAACCGCCTGGAAGGTAATTTGGTTTCTCTCCAGGTATTTGCAGGGGGCCGGGGTATTTCCACAGGGGATACGGTGCGGTTTCTGGGACATTCCATGCAGGTATCTTTTTCGGAAAATCTCCTGGGCCGGGTTTTTTCTGGTTCTGGGGATCCCCGGGATCGAGGGCCGGCGCTCCATGAAAACCTCATCCCCATTGGGGGGCCTTCGGTAAATCCTGCACAGCGGATCATTCCCCGGAGGATGATCCGGACCGGTATTCCCATGATCGATCTGTTTAATACCCTGGTGGTTTCTCAGAAGCTGCCTATTTTTTCGGTTTCCGGGGAACCCTATAACGATCTCTTGGCTCGGATTGCCATGCAGGCCGAGGTGGATGTCATTGTTTTGGGGGGCATGGGGCTTAAATACGACGACTATTTGTTCTTTAAGGATGCCTTGGAAGAGGGCGGGGCCCTTTCCCGGACCGTGATGTTCGTGCATACCGCCTCAGACCCTACGGTAGAGTGTCTCATGATTCCCGATATGTCCCTGGCAGTGGCGGAACAGTTTGCCTTGCAGGGTAAGGATGTACTGGTCCTGCTCACGGACATGACTAACTTTGCCGATGCTATGAAAGAAATTTCTATCATTCAGGAGCAGGTGCCTTCTAACCGCGGGTATCCGGGAGATCTGTACAGTCAGTTGGCAAGCCGCTATGAAAAGGCAGTGGATTTCGATACTGCAGGGTCCATTACCATCTTGGGGGTTACCACCATGCCGGGAGATGACGTAACCCATCCGGTCCCGGATAATACGGGGTACATCACCGAAGGGCAGTATTACCTCAAGAACGGCCGTATTGAGCCTTTTGGTTCTCTTTCGCGACTTAAACAGATGGTCAATGGCAAAACCCGTTCGGATCACCGGGCTTTGATGGATGGTATGATCAAACTCTACTCAGCCTATAAAGATACCTTAGAAAAGAAGGCCATGGGTTTTATTATGACTTCCTGGGATGATAAGTTGCTCAAATACGGGGATCGTTTTGAAAAGGGGATGATGGATCTGTCGGTTAACATTCCCTTGGAACGAGCCCTGGATTTGGGATGGGAGATCCTGGCGGATTGTTTTGGTCCTGAAGAAACAGGACTTCGTTCTGAATTGATTACGAAGTTCTGGCCCAAAAAGGATTAATAAGGACATGGCAAAGATTAAGCTGACCAAAAATGAGCTTAAGAAGCAGAAAGATGCCCTTAAGATGTATCAGCGGTATCTTCCGACTTTGATGCTTAAGAAGCAGCAGCTTCAGGCGGAAATCAGGACTACTGAGTTACGCATTAAAGCATTGTTAGCCGAAAAAGCAGGGGTAGATGAATCTTTTAAGCCGTGGATAGGGGTGTTTTGTGAAACCGGTTTTTTTACCCCTGAGCTTCTTCAGATACGGAGCATTACCACGAGTCAGGGAAATATTGCCGGGGTATCTATCCCCATCTTTCATGGGGCGGAATTTTACACGACCCCCTATGATTTGGCTCGCAGTCCCTTGTGGCTCGATAAGGCGGTCGCCAAGATGCAGCAGGTCTTGTTGTTGGATTTGGAGGCCCAGGTTCTGGAGGAGCAGCGGAAACGGCTGGATCATGAATTACGGGTAACTACCCAGCGGGTCAATCTGTTTGAGAAGATCATGATCCCAGAGACCAAGAGTAACATCAAGAAGATCCGGGTCTACTTGGGGGATCAACAGACCTCTGCGGTAGTCCGCGGAAAGATTGCTAAACGGGGAATGGAGAAGACTGTAGAATGATCGTACCGATGAAAAAAGTGTCCCTCGTGGTCATGGATAAGACCCGGGAATCATCCCTGGAAAAGCTCCGGGAACTAGGGGTGGTCCACTTGGAGAAGCGGGCTGTTGTTTCAGACACGCTTGTTGCTTTGCTGGATCAAAAGGCCGAAGCAGAAAGGGCCTTGGGTTTGTTACGGCCTTATCAGGAAGCGGCTCAGGGGGCATCGAAACCTGAATCAAATGAGGCGGAACTGGTGAAGCAGATCTTGGCCCTGGAGGATGAGCGTAAGGCCCTTCAGGAACAACTGCTTGTGACGATTAAAGAACGAAGCCGCATTGAAAGGTGGGGCAATTTTAATCCCGGATCATTTAAAGATCTGGCTGCACAAGGGGTCCTGCTTATCCCCTATAAGCTCCCCAGTAAGGTATATGCCTCCTTGGGGAAAGAGGATCTATTTATCCGGCTTGCGGAAGATAAAGCAGGGGTGTATGGACTTAGTGTGGGTAAAAAGATTGCCGGGGAACTAGCTTTTGTCCTGCCGGAACATTCCCTGGACGAGTTGGGGGGGATCATCCAAGGGATCCAGGGGAAGCTGCAAGCTATAGAGACCCGTTTTTCAGAGCTTGCCCGGCAGAAAGCGGGTGTTGAAGCGGAGCTGGAGGAGCTTAGTCAGCATATTGCCTTTGAGACTGCCCGGGCCGGTATGGATCGAATAGAATCGGTTCCTGTGGACCTTACGGTTTCTTGGCTTACGGGGTATGTGCCTGCTGATACGGTGGGGACCTTAAAGCGGGCGGCAGCGGAAAACGGCTGGGCTCTGGCCTTGCGGGATCCCGATGAAGGGGATAAGCCCCCGACCTTAGTAAAGAGCAATGCCTTTACCCGGCTGATTCAGCCGCTGTTTAAGCTCCTGGGAACCACCCC
>JAIRLU010000268.1 GCA_031259215.1 Treponema sp.
GGATCGATTAGCAGAGGAGTTGGACAGGATGAGGAGTGAAGAGGTGGAGGAAGAGGTACTCAAGGAGATAAGCGAACTGGTGGCCTCTTTAGATTATGATGTGGTACTTGAGAAAATTATCGGGTTACGGAGGATTTTAGGGTGATCCGGATGCTGACTGCCTATACAGAAGAGTTATTGGATGCGGAAGCTGCAGGTACCGGGATTTTGGCTCAATTGGATCTGAGCCAAAATCTGGCCGCTCATGCGGTGGGGATCATCTGTTGTACGACCGAATTTGTGGAAACCGGGATGGTGAAGGCCCTCTGTGATCAGTTGCCTTTTGATGTGGTGGGTTGTACTACCATGGGAACCACCGTGCAAGGGGTACTACGCCCGTTGGTACTTACTTTGACGGTCTTAACCAGTGAGGATGTGGCCTTTGCCGCAGGGATTACCGGGCCCCTGGAAGGGGATCTGGCATCGGTGGACACCCTCTATGAAGAACTGCTTAAGGTCCTGCCGGAAAAGCCCAGCCTGCTCATGCCCTTTGTCCCCTTACTGTTCATAGGGGGTGATGAGTTTGTAGAAAAACTGGATACCCTCTCCGGAGGACTCCCCTTGTTTGGGATGCTTGCCATTGCTCAGAACCCGCAGGTACAGCGTAATTATACCTTGTATAACGGTACCTGTAAGACGAATGCCTTGGGCCTGCTTGCCTTCAGCGGTCCGGTAGACCCGCTCTTTCTGGTAAGTTCCATTCCCCAGGAGTATATTATTAGTCTCCCGGCTGTGGTAACCGCTGCAGACAAAAATGTGCTGCACCGGGTGAACGATATGAGCGCCCTGGAATACCTCAGCTCCTTTGGGATTGCAGAGAACGGTACAATTGAAGGCAGTGAAACTATGCCCCTGGTACTTGAGTTGAGCGATGGCAGCCGAGTTGCCCGGGCCTGCATCTCGATTACCCCTGAGGGTTCGGTAGTATGTAGCGGCGAAGTACCGGTAGGGGTAGGACTGAGCATTGCCTCCATTGATTTTGATTATGTCATCAAATCCATTGCGGCGGTAACCCAGAAAGCGGTACAGCAGGCTCAGGGTAGGAACATCTTCATGATATCCTGCGGGGCCCGTAATTTTGCCTTGGGTCCTGACCCCTATGCGGAGATGGAAAAAGCTGCGGCCTGTATCCAAGGCAGCAGGCCCTACCATTTCAGCTACTCCGGGGGAGAAATATGTCCTATTCCGGACCGTAGGGGAAAACTCGTTAACCAATTTCATAATGATGCTTTGATTGTTTGTATTTTATAATGGGAATCTCCTGAAATACAGAGGAGGGAGGTGTTTTTAGTAGTATGTTTTAATGTAAGGTATTTATTTAAGATAGTCGATAGCGTTTTTTCACCATCCGGCTGACTGGTGATAAAGTCGGGGTATACAATTTTATTACAGGGATGTTTCTAGCATCATCTCAATATTACAGGGAGAAGGAACCATGGAATATGACGCTTCCCCAGCGCCGGAATTATTTGTTTATGAAGATATAAAAAAACTAAATGCACGACTCACCACAGAAAACTTAGTTTTACAGGGAGAGGTCAAGCGATTGCACATACAGCTCGAGACCATGCAGCGGTTCATCTGCCACGCGAAAAAAACCGCCCAGGCTCGGGCTAAGTTCAGTGCCGCGGTATTGGCTGAAAAATCACGGCAGGAAAAATATCTACACCTGCTCATGAAGAACAGCCCCAATATCATCATATTGCTTGATAAGAACGGTTGTTTTGCCTATTGTACCCACAGTTTTCTCAGCCGTGTCCGGATACAGCATTTCGGGCTTATCAATGGCCGGCCTTTTCAGGAAGTCATGGAACGTTCCGGGAATAAAGCCTTTGCCCTTAGGATAAACGAAGTCTTTCAACAGGCCCTTGAGGAAAACAAGACCATCACCATCGAAGAAGTCCTGGATATCGGTAATGAGGATGATACCAGGAACTATACCATTCTCATTTCCCCTATGATCGAATCCGAAAAAGGGGTCAATGGGTTTATGATCTTCTTCCATGATGTTACGGAATTGCTCAATGCCAAGCGCCAGGCAGAGGATGCCTCCAAGGCCAAGAGTCAATTCCTCGCCTCCATGAGCCACGAAATCCGCACTCCCATGAACGCCATCATCGGCATGAGCGACCTCATGCGAACCGATAACCTGGATGTGGTTCAGCAAGGCTACTTCACGGACATCAAGAAGATGTCTAAGGCCCTCCTCCAAATCATCAACGATATTCTGGATTTCTCCAAGATCGAAGCGGGAAAGCTCGAACTTATCCCGGTCCATTTCAACCTCCGGGAACTGTATTACAACATTTGTTCCTTGGGTAAATTTACCGCTATGACCAAGGAACTGGAGTTCCGGCATGACTTTGATCCTCGGGTTCCCGATATAATTTATGGGGACGAAATGCGGATCCGGCAGGTGATTACCAATATCGTCAACAACGCGATTAAGTATACCCGGGAGGGGTACATTGATTTCACGGTCCAGCGGATCCGCCTGAACAGCACTGATTTCATTGCCTTCGCCGTGGAAGATACGGGGATCGGTATCAGGCCTGAAAACTTCTCCAAGCTTTTCAGGACCTTCCAACAGTTTGATAGCAGCAAGAACCGGGGCATCATCGGTACAGGCCTGGGGCTTTCCATTACCTGGAACCTGGTTCAGATGATGGGTGGTACCATAGACTTCGCGAGTGAATACGGCATAGGCTCGGTGTTTACCCTGTATCTGCCGCTCATCGAAGGGGATCCCCTGAAAACCGAGAAAGCCAAGGCCCTGAAGCGGGTGATTGCCCAGGATGATGTGCAGGTACTGGTGGTAGATGACAATTCCATCAATCTCACCGTAGCCCTGGGGTTTCTCGCTACCCATAATATTCATCCTGATACGGCACAAAGCGGACTGGAAGCCGTTGAGAAGGTAAAGGCAAAACATTACGACCTGGTGTTTATGGATCACATGATGCCCGGCATGGACGGTACCGAAGCAACTCGGTGCATCCGGGATTCTGGGGATGCGTGGCTCAAGCAGATGCCCATTGTGGCCCTCAGCGCCAATGCGGTAAGCGGTGCCCGGGAGATTTTCCTTGCATCTGGAATGGACGACTTCATCTCTAAACCTATTGATGCGACCCAGTTAAACATGATGCTGGCTAAGTGGCTGCCCAAGGAAAAGATAGGGTCCGTAGTCACAGAATCCCCTGAGCCTCAGGTGCCGAGGGATGAACAGTTTGCCACGTTGGAGAATGAGCTCAGTCTATTAGGCATTATCGATATTACCGTGGGCCTCTCCCATGTGGGAAACAGCCATGCCGCCTACGCGCAAATTCTGCGGCAATTCTGTATGGAACTGGATACCTATATCAAAGAGATCCGCTTGTTTACCGCAGAGAAGAACTGGAAAGAGTATTCCATCAGGCTTCATGCGATGAAAGGGATCTTCGCCAACATGGGGGTAGATGCCATATCCAAATGGGCATACAGCCTTGAATACGCTTCCAAAAACGGTAATTATGCCAAATGTATTGATGAGACGGAAGCTATTTGTGAGGAGATGTTGCAGTTCCGGGAAAAGCTGCGGACCACTTCCCTCATGGATAAAGCAGAAGCAAAAGAAAAAGAGCCGATGGATGAAGGGGTCTTGCGGGAAAAACTCGATGCCTTAGCTCATGCCTGTACCTCTGGGGATAGCAACCGGGCAGATGCCTTGGCGATGGAACTCGAAAAACTTACCCTCAACGCGGAAGTGGATGAACGGCTTGAGGTGATTTGCGGACTGGTCGCCTCCTTGGATTACGATGTAGTGCTTGAACAGATTCAGTCCCTGTTGGTGAATGCCCTGTAAAATCCTGATTTTATACGGGTCTATGCAGGAGGTCCGGTTTAAGGTTGGGTACATCCTCCTCCTGGGCAAGGGCTGCTATTTTGTACGGTACAGACCATTGGAACATAGGTACCCCGCAACGCCTCAAAATTATTCTAGCTGAAAGCAGCAGCTCCTTTTTGGCGGTTTATGCGCAAGACCGCTGCAACCGCCTTGTCCTCAAGCCCCTTGACAGGGCCTCTTCGGCCCCTGCTCCTCATGAAGCGCCCAGCCCCGGGGTTTCCCGATCCTCCGGTGAAGGCCCAGGGCCTTTTTCGCTTCAGCGCTCTGCAGCAGCCCGGCGAAAACCCTTTCACTCGGTATAGACCACCAGTATGTTATCCAGGGACAAATGAGAGGAGTGGGAGGAGGAGATGCCATGCTTAGCCCATCTGTATATGACGTTTTTGCGGTTACGATAAAGGAATTGTGAA
>JAIRLU010000111.1 GCA_031259215.1 Treponema sp.
ATTTGTTCGAGAACCTCAAGAATGATATCATAACACAAGATATTCTCCTCGGTATCGTGGGCATGCTCTTTGTCGGTCAGATAAAATCCACCATGCCCACTTTCACGTCAAGCTACGAGCTTGATGCCATCACCGGCGGGATCAGCATGGGTATTGGCACCCTCCTCATCGATCGCAAACGTATCAGGCTGGGCTTAGGACTGTGCTGAATTTTTCCTACCAGAGGACTTTACCCTCGAAAGCCCTCCTGCATGGAATCGCATTGAGCATATTCACCGCCTCTATTCGGTCGATTTACCGCAGCCTAAACGCGATAGGTATGGCTATCCGGGCCGGTGCCGGGGGCCGGGGGAAAGGGGCCGCGGCATATATGGTCTCCATAGCTGCTTCGTCCAGGATACTGTGGCCGCTGCTTTTCAGTATGGTAACCGCGCTGACCCGGCCGTCTTCATGAATGGTAAAGGACACCTGAGTTACCCCCTGTATGCCCGCTCTCCGGGCTGGAGCCGGGTAGACCAGCTTATCCCGGATCCGCCGCTGCAAGTAGCGGTAATTGCGTTTGAGGTATTCCGCGCTTTGCGGGGCCTTTTCTGGCGTCCTTGCGGTAGTCTCCACGGCCCCTTCTGGGGTTCCGGTTTGGCTGGCCCTTTCCTCTGGTACAAGGGCCAGGTCTGCCGTATCTTCACTGGCCTCCAGGTCTTCAGCGTTTTCCTCAACCTGGTCAAGGTACTGTTCTGCAAGCTCCTGCTCAGGCAATGGAGGAGACGGTTTCGGAGAAGCTTGAGGAGGAGCCGGGGCCGCAGGTTCGAGCAGGGCGATGTTAACGAGGGAGAAGGTTTCCTCCTGCTCCTTCTGGACCGGGGATCCCAGAACTTCCGAGGTTTTCACTGACAGGAAAAGGAAAAGACCCACATGAAAACATACTGAAACACCGAGCATAAGGGGAAGTAGGGCAGGTTTGTTCATTTATAGTTCACGGTCAGCATCAGGTTAAGGCTCCGGCCTCCTTGGGGGGAATATCGTCTTATTTCATAGTACGTATCCAAGATATTGTCAAGTTCCGCAGAGACCGAAACATAGTTCCCCCATGCGATAGTGATCTTGAGATTTGCCAGAACATAGGCCTCCAGTAGCTCAGTTCCTTCTGTATCCGCGTACCGGGAATCAATATACTCAAGGCGGGGAATGATCGAAAGAAAAGCGCGAGGTTTTATTACGGCGTACCCGCTAAAGGTAATCTGCGGATAGTAGTTAAGGACTTTAATACCGTCCTGGCTGTGGTTGATAGTATAGTTGTTCAGGGAAAAAGCCAAACCCATAGTGAGCCAATCCTGGAGTGTAAAATCCGGGGCCAATTCGAAGCCCCAAAAATCAATGCCGTCCAGATTACGGGAATAATCCACGGACGCGCTGGGGTAGTGCGGATTTGGCAGTTCAACGCTTACGATTTTACCGGTCATGGCGCTGTAGTAGAGGGCAGCGTTCAAGCTGAAACCAAAAGCAGCATCTTCCCTGCCCATGTACCCTCGGTATCCCAATTCAACATGATTCGCTATCTCTGGTCCCAGATGGGAATTGGGCAGCGTTGAACCGAAACGGGTTGAATAACGCTGGGCCATAGTGGGGAAGTGATTCTTCCGGGCGTATGTCAGCCTGAGTTCATGGCTCCGGGTGTCCGGGTTTCCCAAGGGAAGCTGGTAAAAGACACCAAGCTGCCAGGTATAGAGGAACATATTCCGGCTCTGCACAATAAAGTAGTCTGCACCGAGGAGTTTGTTGTATTCGTTTTCATCGTTCCAGTATTCCTGGGGGACCAAGGCATCAAAGCCAAGACCGGCCTTGATGGTGAGGGGAGACCAGGGGTTCACGGCATATTCGGCGCCCAGAGACCAGGTGTCTTCGTTCACATGCATTTCTTTGGTACGTTCATCTTCGTTGATGATGCTACCCCGCAATCCTTGGTGGTCTTCTTTTTTGTAGGTCAACGCTGCCTGTAGGGTGTTCCAGGCGTTTATTTCCCAGCTCCCCAGGAGGCGGCCGCCCAGGGTATATTCATCATAATCCGAATGGGGAGCGTGGATCCCCAGTTCAAAGGCCCTGTAATTGTAATACTCATCCAGCCGGTTATCGTATTTGTCAAAATAAACAAGGCTGTCCAGAGAGAACGCACCCATACTCCAGGTGCCGTTCAGGGAGAGGCTGTGCCGGTTCCATATCGGCCAGTCCCAAATAGCGTAATCCTTGATGTTCACATCCGGCGGGGAAAGCCCCTTGTCCGCGTACTGGTACACGTAGGTAACCCAGATGTCCATATACTCCGACGGGGTAAGTCCCCCGATGAGGGTAAGCTTTAAGTCTTTGGAATCCGACCAGAGCCGGTTTCCCTTTTCCTGGGGATTCTGAGGAGACGGTTCGAAACTATCGGGAAGCCTGAAGTGATTCACATCCCGGTACTGAAACACCCCTTTTCCGTAGAAAAGGGCTTGTTTGGTTCCTACCTCAAGGACATGGGTGGAGTCGGCGTACTTAAAAACACTGTCTAGGCCAAAACCGGTTTTTAGCGAAAGTTCCAGGGCTTGCCTGGGTTTGGCGGTTCGGAGCACGATCGCACCTCCCAGGGTATTTGCTCCCAGAAGCTCTGAACTGTAGCCTTTGGCTATCTCAATACGCTCCAGATCCCCCGTAAGGAGCCGGGCGCTGTCTCCTTCGCCCCGATAGGGGTTGGCCAGCGGAATTCCGTCAACGTAGATAGGTACACTGTCCGCGCCGTAACCTCGGATCGAAAAGGTGGAATCGTTGCGCCTGCCTCCGCCGGACAGGATCACCCCCGGAATGTACCGCACCGCCTCCCAGAGATCCGAGGCCCCGTCCCGATCCATCTCCTCCCGGGTGATACGTTCCGGGGTGTCCCTATCCGCGCTGACCTCCGCTTCGGGCAGGACGAATATTTCGTCGTCCGAGGATGCTTCGGTGGGGGCGCGCTCAGGCTCCTCTACCCCTTCCTGAGCGGCCGCGGCCAGTACAGCCAGGAAAAGGAAGGCAAGGACAACGGCGCGGCATCTCATCATCGTTCCATCAGGGTTTGATCAAATTACCGGGAACCCAAGGCGCGGGCAACGGTACGCCGCCCTCTACCTTGATACGGCCGTCCAGTTTCGGCGTAACCCTACCCTGATCGTAGATGTATTCCGCCACTCCGTGCCAGAAGGGGGTGTCGATGACTTTTTTGTCTTTCCCCGCTGTATTCAACAGCACGAAATACTCCCCGGAAGCAAGGTAATCGGTAGTACAGATACGGTAGTTCTTACTGTCGTCAATAGGTTCGCCGTTGATGGTAAGGCCCTTTTCCGGGTCGATAAAGCCGTGGTAGTAGGGTTCGGAGTCATCATAGCTTATCTCCACGGGGGGGTCTGCGAGTTCAGGGGGCTTGTAATACTTTAAGGTATACCGCACTTCCTTTGATACTACGCCGAAAAAGCCGGTGTTGTGGGGGCCGCCCCTGCCGGTATGCACGACCCCGGAGACATCGCCGGGTTCTGTATTTGTTTTTTTGCCTTCGGCGTCATTGAAAAACTGTTTAAGTTCCGCGCCGGTCAGGGTAAGGAGGATGAATGTATCTTTCCGGCTGTCCGGTTGGACTATGGCCGAAATGCTGCCCACGGTAATGGTTCCGGCGGGGAGGGCGTTGTCTATGTAGCCGCCGTTGAGGAACACAAAGTCGATGTTTTCTGCGGGGTAGGTCTTCCTGATATACCAGGCCGCACCGTCGGTGAACAGATTACCCAGGGCGGTTTCCTGTACCCGGGTCAGGCGGTCCGTGTTGGGCCTGCCTTCGGGGAAAAAGACGCTGGGGGGAAGGTCCTGGGCAAAAATGTACTCTGCCGTTGCCGTTCCAAGCATAAACTGGAGATTGCTGAAAGGGATCCCGTCTTTTGCCTTTGGCGTCCCGGAGACGGGTTCACTATGGGGAGAATTATCTTTCGTGCTTTTTGAATTCCACGATTGCACCCACACATAATACAGGGTGTCATTCGCAAGGCCCGTAAGTTCCGCGCTTACCCTGGGGGCACTGGCGGGAACGGTCTGTGGAAATTCCGCTGCCCCGGAAAAACTGTTAGTTGTTCCATAGTAGAGTTTGTATTCGGGTACGCCGGAAACCTGATCCCAGGTGAGGGTGAGTTTCCCGTCTCCTGGTGTAACCTCTGGCTTGCCGGGTGCGGAAGCGGGGGCTGAAGTGGCTGCCTGCGGTGTTCCGGTATTTTTTGAATAAGCAGGAGAATCCCCGGCGGTGTTCCGCGCCCTCACCCAGATTGTGTAAGCCGTACCATTGGTTAACCCAAGGATCACCCCGCCCGGCTCGGATAGGGTCAGCATGGTTTCTGCGGTTTCCGCTGGTGGAGTATCGCCTGAACCTGATGCTTGGTAATACACTTCGTAGGTAAAGGCGTCCTCTACTGCCGTCCAGGTTACTTCAAGTATCTGTTCTCCCGGAATGACGGTTAAAGCTCCGGGAACTGCAGGAGGCGGGATGGGAGTCCCGTAAGTTATGGGGCTAAAGTCCGAGCGTCCCAGGCCCTCGTAAACGGCTTTTACCCAAACGTAGTAGGTCTGATGATTGGTAAGGCCGGTAATTTCCGCCTGTACCAAATTGGAGGTGTTTGACTCCACATTCCCCCATTTTGCCGCGTTTCCCGAATCGGCCCCGGTTCCAGAGTACACCTCATAATACGGTATGATCCCCTGGGCAGGAGCAACTTTGGTCCACTGCAAAACCAGGGCCTTGTCCCTCGCCGTTACCTGGATGGAGCGCGGCCCGGCCAGGGGCAGGGTATCGTCCGGGTCGCTGCCGGTCTCGCA
>JAIRLU010000035.1 GCA_031259215.1 Treponema sp.
ATTACCGCCGACTTTAGCGGGCAAGAGGCTAATGTCAAGGAATACACCTTTAAGTCCACCCTGGAGACGGCAAAGCTGTACGGCTATCAAAGCGAGCTAAATCCTCTGGGAAAGCTGGGGATGACAGCCTCGAATGTATGCCTGGTAAAAGTTCAACACAAAACCACCGACACCGCGGCGTATTTCAAAGTTGTCTTTAGTATGACTATGGGACAAACACAGTCATTCAATATGACGGTAGTCCCCGGCCTGAGCGCGGGGGAAGCCGATAAAAAGGAAATAAAAGCAGCGATAACGGGCATAACTAACGGCTATGGATGGCTCTACTTTAAGCTTGTAGGAGAAGGCGGCCCCCGGGTGCTTAACAACGGAACCACATGGACAGGGGGCGGGACAGCTGTTCCCCAAGCCGCGGACTGGGACATACTAGGTACCAGGACCAACGAACTGCAAACCGAAGACGGGACCACTGTGTCCAGTCAAATGCCTGTGGCAAGCCGCTCGTCCGTACTCCTCAATACGTACAAGACGGTAAAAGCAAAAGTTATAACCGGAAAGCTAATAGACAAGGTTACGGACGCGGATCTGAACGATACCGGATTAAGCGGGGAGATTGACGCCATCGGATATGGTTGGTACGCTATGGCCGGTATGCCCCCCACTTTTTCGGTGGCGGGGAATACCTACATCGTAAAAACCGTGGAAGGGAAGTTCGCCAAATTCCAGCCGGAGAGCTTCTACGGCTCCAATAACGAATCCTTTGTTATGATTTTCTCCTATTATTACAAGAGCGAAGAATAATAGAGTTGTTCGGAAACCTCAGTTTCCGAACAAATTCCGCTTAAAAACGATAAAAACGTGGATTTTATGAAGAAATCCACGTTTTTTTGGAGACTTGTTCGTTTGGTTCGTGTCTGTTCGTGGTTACCTTCTTCCTGATCTCATGTATATGTACTCGCCCTGGCAGGATGAAAAGTATAGCAGTTGAACTAAATCGTTATTTTGTATAGTGTATAAATTTTTAGGAGCTTCTTCTGGAAAATCTAAAGATACATTGGAGAACAACGGAAAAAGTTTCATACTGTAAGTAAGTATATCCATGTTTTGTTTATACGCCAGTTTCAAAACTTGATTAGGGCGGAGCCATCGTCTCCGGCAGAAACTTCGGTTCTGATGAAACCGATTGTTGGAAAAGTGGACTAAAGTCCATATTTTCCTATAAGCCCCTAATAAGAACAAGTGAGGTAAATACAATATGAAACTTAGTATGAGACTTACTATAATCAACACGTTGTTGACCATTATGCTTATTACTATCATCGCTATTGTAATATTAAGCAGGTCCATTATGCTCCAAAGAAACGCCGCTATGGAAAATATGAATAACTTGGCCAGTTCTATCGCCAAGAATATCCAGTCCAGGTATCAAACCTACGTGCAAGTGGCAAAAACCTTGTCTCACATCATGAATAGCTATCAAACGGTGGAAGTGGGCCTCAGACGAATACGTTATCAAGATATCCTTTCCAGTGTGTTTGAGTCCTATCCTAATTTTGTCGGTATTTATACCCTCTGGCAGCCCAATGTCCTAGACGGCCAGGACGCGGAATACGCCCGTACCGCAGGGGCCAGCGAAACGGGTCAGTTTATTCCCTATTATACCAGGGAATCAGGTCACATCGAATTCAAGGCCTATACCGCATACCAAGAAACCCTCAGCGGGGTTTCCAAACAGGATATGATTTCCAATCCTATTTTTCGGATGCTCAATGGGAAACAAACCTTGGTCATAGACCTTCGGGTTCCCATTATCCGGACCGACCAGGTGATTGTGGGAATAGTGGGTATTCAACTGAATATTGATGATTTACAGCCCCTCATTGAGTCCATCATGCCATACGGTACCGGTCATGCTACGGTATATGCCAATAATGGTATCATAGCCGCTCACTACCGTAAGGAACAGTGGGGTACCTACTTCCAGGAAACCTCCGTGGGGGCCTTAGGACAAGACGGGGTTACGACGGTTCTCGATTCCATACACAGCGGTAAACCTGCTACGGTGATCACCAATGAACTCATCTTAGTGAGTTATCCTTTTTATATAGGAACTTCCACCACTGCCTGGACGGTGATGAGTTTAGCCCCTCTGAAAACGGTACTGAAACCGGTGTATACCCTCATTCATTTTAGTATCATCTTCATTATTGGATCCGGTATAGTTGCCGCGCTTATTATCTTCTTGACATCTAACAGTCTGGCAAAACGGATCATCCGGGTGGGGGATATGATGAAGGATATTTCAAAAGGAGAAGGGGACTTAACCAAACGGCTGACCATTCATGCCCATGATGAAATCGGCAATATGGGGTTCCATTTTAACGAAACCCTCAATAAAATCCACAACCTGGTGGTGAATATCAAACAACAATCCGGAAGCCTGGCGAATATTGGTACTGAATTATCCTCCAACATGTCCAAGACCGCGGCGACTATTACTGAAATCGCCGCCACTATCCAGAACGTTAAGAAGCAGGCCACCGGTCAAGCCGGGAGTGTACGTCAAACCAGTGAGACTATGAGAAATATCATCACGAGCATAGAGCAGCTTAACCAGCATATTGAAACTCAATCCAGCAATATCACCCAGTCCTCAGCGGCAATTGAACAGCTCCTGGCGAATATCGCCTCCGTTACCAAGACCTTGGTGAAGAATGATGAGAATGTCAAGCGGCTCTCGCATGCTTCGGATGCGGGCCGTACTGGGCTGCAAGAGGTATCCACGGATATTCAGGAAATCGCCAAAGAATCCGAAGGACTGCTGGAGATTACTACCGTGATGGAGAGTATTGCCAGCCAGACGAATCTTTTATCCATGAATGCGGCTATTGAGGCGGCTCATGCAGGAGAATCTGGAAAAGGGTTTGCGGTAGTGGCAGATGAAATTCGGAAACTTGCAGAATCTTCCAGTGAACAGTCAAACACCATAGCCAGTGTTCTTAAAAAGATAAAAGAGTCCATAGATAAAATAGCCCTGTCTACGGATGCGGTGATTGCGCGGTTTGAGGCTATTGACCAAAGCGTGAAGATCGTATCAGAACAAGAAGACCAGGTACGCAACTCTATGGAGGAGCAAGGAACGGGGAGTAAGCAGATTTTGGAGTATATCAGCAAGCTCAATGATATAAGCCAGATCCTTAAAGAGGATTCAGGGAAGATGCGGGACGGGGGCCGGGATATCCTGGAGGAGAGTAAAACCCTTGAGATGCTCACCGAGGAGATTAACCAGGGGATGCAAGGGATGGCCAGCGGGGCAGATCAGATCAACACCGCGGTCCGGCGGGTACATGACTTGAGCGGAGAGAACAAGCGGCATATTGATGTACTGGTCGCTGAAATCTCCAAGTTCAAGGTAGGGGGCTAAACAAGAAGTACTTCCTTGGGTGGAGTCTTAAAGACAAAGGGGAATAGGGAAGCTCTCTCCCCAAAAACCCTGGGGAAGGGCTTTATGGGTCTCGTTAAGTACCCATGATGAGGAGTACTCGTTTTACCAGGAAACCCGGTTCACCGTGTAAGCCCTTAAACAAATCTCTTCATAATACATATCTTTCTACCATAGCCATCGCATCGGGGGATCTGCCGGTTTATGCGAGGCAGCAGACAGGAATACCCTTGGGTCTTGATGAAAAAAACTTGAAAAAACTAGCCAAAGGGCTGGTTTTTTCTTAACTTTACTGTAAGTGCTTTTTCAAAATCTGACTTTTGGAAAAAGTGGGGATACATAAAAAAATTGCTTGCGTTATTTTATGAGAGGATATAAAATAAGTTCTAATGGTTCATGCTGAGAAGATCGTACAAGATATTTTTCTCTGTGTTTTTATGCGCTGAACCGCTGGTCTCACTCAATGACCTCAATCTACAGGCCTAACGTAATGGCCTGCCAATTCCCTGGTCTCACTCAAAGACCTAAACATATAAAAATCTCATGGTTGAACCATTTCCGGTATGAGGGAAATGGAACAATGTCGTCCTATTCTTACGGACAATTTTAATTACGAATGGAGGTATGTATGACAACAGCAGGTGGAGCGCTTGCAAAGGACAGGGCATGTTCTCCTGGGGACATTGAATTTCCTCAGGAACTGATCGCATTCATTGATGAATGGAAGGTAAAACCCGGTAGTCTCATTATGATCCTGCATAAAACCCAAGAAACCTTTGGCTATATTTCCCGTCCCGCTGCGGAAAAACTCGCGATGCTTACCGGTATTCCTATGGCCCGGATCTATGGGGTTATCACCTTTTATCATTTCTTTAAGACCACCAAACCGGGAAAGCATAAGATTTCTATATGTCTCGGAACTGCCTGTTACCTTAAGGGAGGAGGGGACCTTATTGAAGAAGCGCAGCGTCTTTTAGGTGTTAGCGAGGGAGGAGTTACGGCGGATGGATTATTCTCTATCGATCCGGTTCGGTGTGTCGGTTGTTGTGGTCTTGCGCCGGTTATAACCGTGGGAAGTGAGACCTATGGGAAGATGACGAAAGGGCAGCTCCCTGAGGTAATCGAAAAATACAGAAGCCGAGGTTGAGGAGGAACGTATGGCACACTTAAGCTTGGAAGAACTGCGGAAACTCAGGGATTCCCAAAAGCACGCATTTAGAAAACGGGAAGGCTGTACTCATTACATCCTTACCTGTGGTGGAACCGCCTGTCAGTCCAACAAAGGGGTTGAGATCTATGAGGGCTTGATCGCTGAAGCGGAAAAACAGGGAGTTAAAGATAAGGTACAGATCATTAAGACCGGTTGTTTCGGATTCTGCGAGAAGGGACCGATTGTCAAGGTGCTTCCGGATAATTCCTTTTATGTAGAAGTGAAACCCGAAGATGCCCAGGAGATCATCGCCGAGCAGGTGATCAAGGGCCATGAGGTATCCCGGCTTCTCTACCAGGATCCCTCTGGGAAAGAGCAGGTCAAGGGTTCCGCGGAAGCCAGTATCGGGTTCTATCAAAAGCAATTCCGGGTGGTATTACGGAACTGTGGACTTATCAACCCTGAAGATATTAAAGAATACCTGGCTACCGACGGTTATATCGGCCTTGAAAGAGTCCTGTTCGAGTTAAAGGCCGAAGAGGTTATTGAAGAACTCAAAAAATCCGGGCTTCGAGGCCGGGGGGGCGCGGGCTTCCCTACCTGGATCAAGTGGGATACCACCCGCAAGGTCCAAGGGGATGTGAAATACGTGGTCTGTAATGCCGATGAAGGAGATCCCGGCGCCTACATGGACAGGTCCACCATCGAAGGAGATCCCCACTCCATCATCGAAGCCATGACCGTCTGCGGTAAGACCATCGGCGCAAACCAGGGTTTCGTCTATATCCGGGCAGAATACCCCCTCGCGGTTCACCGCCTGGAAATCGCCTTGGCCCAGGCCAAGGAATACGGCCTTTTGGGTAAGAATATCCTCGGTTCAGGTTTTAATTTTGATATTGAAATCCGTTTAGGGGCCGGAGCCTTTGTCTGCGGTGAAGAAACAGCCCTGCTTAGATCCCTAGAAGGGCTTCGAGGTATGCCCACGCCCAAACCGCCTTTCCCTGCATTCCAGGGTCTTTGGGCAAAGCCCACGGTGATTAACAACGTGGAAACCTTTGCCAATATCCCGGTGATCCTAACCAAGGGCGGTTCCTATCTTGCGGGAATCGGTACGGAAAAGTCCAAAGGTACCAAGGTATTTGCCCTGACTGGTAAGATAAACAACTCCGGCCTCGTAGAAGTCCCTATGGGAACCACCCTGCGGGAGATCATCTTTGAGATCGGCGGGGGTATCAAAAACGGTAAAAAATTCAAGGGTGTACAGACTGGTGGTCCTTCTGGTGGTATCCTTACCGACAAAGTTTTGGACACCCCTATCGACTACGAAAGCCTCACGGCCATGGGTTCAATGATGGGTTCCGGGGGCATGATCGTCATGGACGAGGACGACTGTGTGGTGGACGTGGCCCGGTTCTACATGGATTTCTGTGTGGATGAGTCTTGTGGCAAGTGTTCCCCCTGCCGGATCGGGACCACCCAGATCCTCCATATCCTGGAAAAAATCACCAAAGGTAACGGGGATGAAAGCGACCTAGAAAAGCTTGAAGCCATCGGCAAAGCCATGGCTAAGGCCAGCCTCTGTATGCTCGGAGGAACTGCGGCGAATCCGACCCTATCTACGGTGAAGAATTTCCGAGAGGAGTACTTGGAACACATCCATGAGCGGAAGTGTCGGGCAGGTAAGTGCAAGAATCTCATCCGCTATGAGATTGATCCTGAAAAGTGTAAGGGCTGTGGTAAATGCGCCAAGAATTGTCCGGCAGACTGCATCACCGGGGAGAAAAAGAAACCCTATACTATCGAGCAGTCCAAGTGTCTCAAGTGTGGTGAGTGTTTCAAAAACTGCAAATTCGACGCGGTCCTTAGGGTTTAAGGAAAAAGAAGGAGAAAGTAATGGTAAACCTTAAAATAAACGGCATACCCCTGCAAGTTGAGGAAGGCACATCCATCTTGAACGCGGCTAAAAAAGTCCACATCAAGATTCCCACCCTCTGTTACAATCCGGACCTTCCCCCCTGGGCATCCTGCGGGATCTGTATTGTCCGCATGGAAGGTTCTCCCAAGATGGTCAGAGCCTGTACCACCCCAGTATCGGAAAACATGAGCGTCATCACCCATGATCCGGAGATCATCGCCGTACGGCGTACGGTAGTGGAACTCATTCTGTCCAATCATCCCAGCGATTGTCTCCAGTGTCCCCGGAACGGTTCCTGTGAACTCCAGACCTTGGCTGGGGAATTTGGTATTCGGGAAGTTTCCTATAAAAAGGTGCTGAACGGCCTCTCCATTGATGATTCCAATCCGGCTATAGTGCTCAACCCCGAGAAGTGTATCCGTTGCGGACGGTGTGTTAAGGTCTGTCAGGGTATGCAGAACGTGTGGGCCTTGGAATTCTTGGGTCGAGGTATCAAAGGTCGGATCGCCTCTGCAGCGGACACCCCCTTGGGGGACAGTCCCTGTATCAAATGTGGTCAGTGCGCGGCCCATTGTCCGGTAGGAGCTATCTACGAACGGGACGATACGGTTCAAGTATGGTCTGCCCTGCAAACGTCGGATCTGCATCCGGTGGTACAAATAGCCCCGGCGGTCCGGGTCGCTTTAGCCGAGGAATTCGGACTGAAGCCCGGGTTTATAGCTACTAAAAAGATCTACGCGGCTTTGCGTCGGCTTGGTTTTAAAACCGTATTCGATACCAACTTCTCGGCAGATCTGACCATCTTGGAGGAAGGGACGGAACTAGTAAAACGGCTTACCCAAAAA
>JAIRLU010000054.1 GCA_031259215.1 Treponema sp.
AAGGCGGCCTACGACGGGGGTGTAAGCGCCATCTTCAGCATCAACCGCGTGAGCCTGCCGTTCACGGAAAACCGCAAACGCGGCAGAAACAACCTGCGCCTGACGGTCGACAACCTGATGCGCTTCATGGCGGTGGTCCGATACAATTATTATCCGTGTATTGTCGTAAACATTGTTTGCTTCCAGGCAATCAAACCATTCACCCGGCAGGTGAAAAGCCGCCGCGTAAACATGATAATGGGCATTCCCCGAAAACCGCCCGCCGCCTTTGTCTGTTACCGCTGTTACCGGAACATACATCGGCGCCTGCTGGAGCGCTTTGCGTTCCTTTATCGCAACCGCCAAACCGTCGCATACAGCCGGAACGTTATACGACATAAAATCTGAAATTTACGGGGGCGGCGGCATCCGTGCCGCCGTTGCGGAACACCATTAAATAACAGTTTTATGAAATCAAACGCATAAAAAAATACTTTGTTGCCAAAATAAAGGAGAAAAAAATGGCAAGATGTATTGAATGTGGTAGAACGTATAGTCCTATTAGTGGAACTGTTGCTGCTGGGCATACGAGAACTGATCTTTATTGTTCAGCTAAATGTTAGCGAGCAGGGGAAGCGGCGAAAAAAGTCAGGGGGGCGGAGCAGGCTGCAGACATGGGGCGTGCCCTTAGACTGATTGGAATAGCATTTATGGCACTGGTGGCAGTGTTTACAGTGCTTTGTTATAAATTTCCAAAATTTCTAAAGGGAAAAAACAAAAAGCTGTTGTATGCCTATATTATCTTATGGGTTGCTCTTGGTGTTGGCGCAATAGTTTATTTTTCATTTTTTTCTCCGGAAGCAGTTTCCGGTATTAAAACCAAAATTGTTTCAGCTTCTTGTGAAACACAGGATGAATTTGTTACAATCCTTAAAGAAGCATCTTCTAAAGCATCATGGAATGTGATAGAAGGTGAAGAATTTACTACTTATTCCAGGCAAGCTCGTGACGCGGTTAAAGAGAGAAATTCTGTACTTAAGGATGCCGTATATTTGGTGAGACTTCCAGACAAAATAAATGTTTATGTTTGGTTCAAAACTGAAGACCAAATAACAGCTTATGTCTATAAAACAAAATGAAAATGGCACAGATTTTACGGCGCATAACAGGACTGCATGCGCTTCGGGGCCTAAAGGCCCCTCGGCCTCCGCAATGGCTAGGTCATTCCGCTACGCTTCATTCCCACGCCATTGCTCCGGCACAGTTTGTCGGCCTTGGTCTTTGCTTCGCAAAGCCCTTATCCGGACCGCCAAACCGTCATATACAGCCGGAACGTTATGCGAAATGGGGGCTAAAATTTGTTTGAATATTTTGAATAATTATGTAAAGTGGCTTCCCCACTAGTCGACAAACGAAATAAGTAAATGTATTGTTGAAAAAAGAGAGGCATATGAATAAAATTTTTGCATTATGTGGAAAGCCTGGTTCAGGTAAAAGTTATATAGCAAATAAAATTGCGGAACATTATAAAAGTATAATATTTTCCGCGGATAAATTAATGAAAGAGAAGTATTTGAAGATAAATTAAAATTATGTAAAGAAATGATTTATGAAATAACTGATAATATATTGGAAAATACACAAACAAATATAATATTTGATTTTGGTTTTTGGACGAGAATGGAAAGGAAAAATATAAAAGAACGGTTTAAAAATTATAATGTAATATTTGTATATACAAATACAGCCGATAATATACGGTGGGAAAGGGTGGAAAGGAGGAACAATGAAGACTGTATAAATAATTATAATTTTGACAAAGAAACATTTGATTTTTTATCAAATTTTTTTGAAGAATTTTCTGATGATGAAGAATATATTATATTTGAAAATATGAAGAAATTAATTGTGAAAATAAATAAAAAAGGAATAAGAAATTATAAAGAGTAACATAATGATGTACGCCCCCACTTCGCATAACAGGACTGTTAGCGCTTCGCCGCCAGTAGGCGGCTCGTGGTTCCGGCTGGCTAGGTCATTCCGCTACGGCAACTTCGTTGCCGCCGCGTCCCAGTTTCGCTTGGGAACATTCCCAATCCGTTGATCCGGTACAGTTTGTCTGCCCTGGAAATGCTGCGCATTTCCTTATTCGGGCCGCCAAACCGTCGTCGAACCGCAGGTTCGCTACAGCCGGAACGTTGTCTGAATCAAGAATTTGGAACACCTACTATTTGAGCATAACCAGGTCCAAAAGGGAATTCCATGGCCGGATCCTACGGTCATATTTCCTTGCTTGCCAATCGGTTATAATTCCCTCCATGTAACCAGTTTCCCCATGAAGCGGCTTGATACCGTACGCATTCCTGATAAGCCGAACTTAAGCCTTTCCGGAAAAATGAATAATCCGTAAGCGTTTTCGTTAAAACATACCCGCCAACACACGTGGTTTCACCCAGTAAAATAAACAAGAGTAAGCACAAAAAGAAAATGTGCCGCGGTATTCTCATTAAAATCATGCCGCTTTGAGCACATTGCCATTTACCTGGACAGCTATTCCTTTGAACGTTCAGGGTGTATGAGCGCCCGGCGATTCCTCCTGCTGAAAACGCTCGATGAGCCCGGCAGTCTCACCGTCTTTGACCAGGCCGGCTGCTAGGGCTCCGATAATCGCCGCGCCAAAACCAGCCCCATCAAAGCGGGGCGTCCGAACCGCCAGATTAAACTGCCGCCTTATGGCTTCAACAAACATATCGTTTTTCCGGGGAGCATTTCCGGTAACCGTAACCGATGAAAGTCCCTGGGATTTTACAAAACCGGCAAGTTCCCAGACAATGCCGTCTATGGCGGCCAGTACGAGATTCCCCAAATGGAGATTGTCCAGACATATACCGGTAATCGAACCCCGCTTTGCCGTGTCCTGCCGGGTACCGTTGAGGGTGGTTTCAAAAACCAGGGATGGGTTCCCGTCCACGGCCCTGGCTGCCTGCTTCATCAGCGTAAACACCCCCTCCTCTTCAATACAGCCACCTGACGCAAGAATAATTTCTTTTATAAGACCTGCAAGCGCCTCGTAACTTTTTCCTGCGGCCAGGGTAGCCCCTACTTGAAGGTAGCCTTTTCCCAGATAGGGACGAAGTTCCATGCCCGAAGGGCATACGGGTTTTGGGGAAAAGAAAGATATTTGACCGCTGGTGCCAATGCTGACCAGGCAGGCGTCTTCCGGATAGGGCATAACACCGAAAAAGCCCGCTTGATTATCCCCCACCGGATACGCCACAGGTGCACCACCGCCTGAACAAAGCCCGGCTGAAAGGCAGCCGGCCACTGAAAAGTGCGGGGCCCTATCGAGGAAGGCTGGACAATCAGGGGACAAGACCTCCCTAAGCAGCTCTGTCCGGCAGAAACCCTCAGGCGTACAGGCGCCAAAACTTGCCAGTATGCTGTCATCGGTCATGGAAAGCGGACCGCCCGTAAGACTTCCGGCCACCAGCTCGGTTATTCCCATAAGCCGCCGCGCCCCTGCGGGAACCCGGTCAAAAAGACGGTTCGCGTAATGGGTGAGGAGTCCTACACCGGCAGCAAGCCGCACGCCGGTCTTTGCTTCCAGCACCTCCTGGGGAGTGCGGTTGTTCCAGGGTTCCACCCCGCGGCGGTCAAGCCAGTTATAGAGCGGAGACAGGGGCCGCAGCGCTTCATCAGTATACACCATGCCGTGAACCTGGCCGGTAATGCCCACAGAAGACAGCGGCTCTTTTACCCGGCGTAACAGTTCCTTTACCGAAGCAACTATACCCACCGCATCCTGCTCATAGGCGTAGGGGTTATCCCTGGGGATTCGATGCACCGGCACGGAAAAGCGTTCTGCTACCCGGAAATTTTTTATATCCAACAGGATAAGTTCCAGATTGGTAGTGCCTAAATCAATCCCAGCCGTATAAGTGCACATGACAATCTCAACCTTACATGAATTCGCCGTGGGGTTCAATACTTTATCGCTGCCGCTGGTATAAGCAGACGCAGAAGAAGCGCCGCACCCGATGAGTTCCCCTATGATGCTTTGAAAAAAATTGAAGGGCCTTAAAACGATGAGATAGGGTCTGTGCATAGGAGAGACCCTATCTCTGTGGCTTACTCGGCTATTCTTTAACGCCGCCCATAGCCACGCCGGAAATGATAAACCGGGACATGAACACGTAGAAGAGAACTATCGGAACAATTGACACCGCGATACCCAGGTAGATGCCGCCGTATTCGGTACGGTAAATATCACCCCGGAGGGCTTGTACCAGCATGGGCAAGGTGTACTTTCTCTGGGTTGAAATGAGGACAAAGGGCGTGAAGAAGTTGTTCCAGCTGGCCACAAAGGCGAAAATAGCCTGCGCGGCAATGGCCGGGCTCAAAATCGGCAGAACCACCCTGTTAAAAGTGAGGAATTCCCCTGCACCGTCGATACGGGCCGCCTCGATCAATTCTTTGGAAAGCACTGCCTGCATGTATTGCCGCATGAAGAGCACTGTCCCCGCTGCCGCGATACTCGGTATGATGAGGGGGATGTAGTTATCCAGCAGGTGGAGCCGGGACATGAACTGATAGAAACCGATGAACGAGAGGGACGCCGGCAGCATCATGATGACCAGAATAATCGCCCACAGTGCAGTGCGGCCTTTGAAACGGTACACATGCACCCCATAGGCGGTCATGGAGGAAAAGTAAACGCACAACACCGTAGAACACACCGCAATAAAGGCGCTGTTGAAAAAGCCCTGCCAAATCTGGAAACCCCGTCCGGTAAGCACCTTCCAGTTGTAAAGCATATTGGTTCCGGGAATAAGCGAAATTCCCTGATTGATCTGTTCCGTGCTCCGGGTGGCGTTCACCAGCAGCAGATAAATAGGCACAATCGAAAGGAGCACGAAAAACACCATCAAGACGGAAATACTCGTCCGTTGAATGGTCAAAGAAAGTTTATACGATGATTTTTTCATGAACGGCCCCCTTTCTTTTTAAGATCCGATCTATCCTGCATGAAGAAGAAGATTAACAGCGCCAGTATCAAGGTGATGATAAACACGCCGATTGAAATCGCTGCGGCGTAGGAATAGTCGTTTACCCCTTGGAATGCCAGATTGTACAGATACACCGTGGTTGTCCTAATTTTGAAATCCGGCGCGCCCCGCATGTCGGTGAGCAGGAAGGGGACTTCCAGCATCTGCATACCGCCGATCATGGATGTTACCAGGGTGTACAGCATGATGGGACGGAGCAGGGGCAGGGTGATTTTCCAGGTGATCTGCCGGGAATTCGCGCCGTCAATGACCGCGGCCTCGTTCAGGGAAACGGGAATACTCGTAATCCCTGCCATGAGGAGAATCACCGTTTGCCCGTACCACATCCACCATTGGATAAACGAAACAATACCCCGGGAAATCGGCACCGAACGGAAGAAGTTAAACGCCTCCTGAACGATTTGCCCGTCCCGGACCACTTCCGCATAGATACCGAGGCTTTGCAAAAACTGGTTCACCGGGCCCACGGGATACGCGAAAAGACTGCGGAAAAGCATCGCGACCGAAGCCGCGGTCAGCAGATTCGGCATGTAGATAATCGCCCGAACCGCGCCGCATCCCTTTAACCGTAAGGTAACATCGGAAAACCAGATGGAAAGCAGGAACGCGATGCCCAACTGGGGCACGAAGTTCCAGCCCCACATGATAAAGGTATTCCCCACCGCGCCCCAGAAATAGGGATCCTGGACGAGCCGGGAAAAATTGGCAAGACCGGCCAAGTGAAAGCTGGGATTTAATCCTTTCAGATCGGTAAAAGAAAGAAACAGGGTGTACACGGTCGGATACAGGTTGAATCCTGCGAAGACAAGAACAAAAGGCAGAACAAAAAAATACCCCCACTTTTGGATCCGCACTTCGTTCCCGCCGATTTTGGTTTTCATGGTGCCTCCTATAAAAACTCCCTCCGCACTGCGAAGAGGCGACTGGAATGTGAGGGTTTACCACGGGGCTATCTATCGCATCAATGGACTTGTTCAATAACCCGGTTGGTTATCTGCCAACCTGCGGTTAGCTTGCAAGTCTTGCAAAATGCTCCGCATTTTGCTGTTTTTAAGCGGAAGTTGTTCAGAAACTGAGGTTTCTGAACAACTCTATTATAGCATGGCTGGAGTGAGACCCTATCACGGCAGTCGCCGGCAGCCGTTCCGCGGCTTAACCTCCCGTAGGGAGAACCGTATAAACCAAGTACCACCAGCTTAGCATACCCATTGGAAGACCATGAATCTTCTGCTCTGAAGGACGGGGTATGAGGCTCACGGGAATAGATCCTCAAACGCCCGGCCACATTCAGGCTATCAAGGAGCAGGCAGGGAATCAGTTCAGGCCGGTCAAGGAATCACCGGTAGTACAAATTTACAAAAAGTCTTCACGTTATTCAAAAAATAGCCCAGGACTCAGAGGGTCTTCTGGAATTAAGCGGGTCATAAAACAGTGCAAGCCAGACAAGGCTCTTAATCCATGAACGCCGCAATAGAAGCAGCTCACCCAGGAGAAGCAGGAAAAGGATTTGCCCTCGTCGCCGGTGCAACCGAAGACATCAGGGGACATGCTTAACACCATTACAGAATCCACCAATTCCATAGCCCAATCAGCCGAGGGGTCCTATCAACACCCTGATGGAGGAAGGGTCAAAGTTTAAGGTGTAGGCATGGATGGCCGAGAGGCTCCGGAACTTTCTTGTGCCTTTATCCGTTCATGGGAGGGAAGCATTCACCATACCCGTAGAATATACTATAGTATCCTTATGTGCCAGATGATGAGCGCCCTTGCCCTCTGTGGGGTGGGTGCGGAAAAGATCCTTTCCAATGAATTAAAGAAGCTCGGCCTCCCCGTACTGAGCGCGGTTTTTGGTAAGGTTCGTTTTAAGGCGGATCTGCAGGGTCTGTACCGGGCCTTGATGAGCCTGCGCACTGCGGATAGGGTCCTCTTGGAAGCAGGGTCTTTTCCTGCCTTTGATTTTGACGCCCTCTTTGAAGGGGTACGAGCAGTCCCGTGGGAAGACCTCATCCCTCAGGGAATGGGAGTGCGGGTTGCTAAGGTCCGGGTAAACCGTTCTCAACTGCACGCCGTTGCCAGCGTACAAGGAATCGTACACAAGGCTGCGGCAGACCGGCTTTGTCAGCACCGGGGGCTGAATCGGCTTCCTGAACAGGGAAAACAGGGGGACCTGCGGGTATATATCGAAAAGGATCAGGTTTCCCTCCTCTTGGATCTTTCAGGAGAGCCCCTTTTTAAGCGGGGCTACCGTACTGAAGGGGGTATCGCGCCTTTGCGGGAGACCACTGCAGCGGCCATCTTGCTCCTCGCCAAGTGGCGACGGAAATTCCCCCTGTACGATCCCTTTTGTGGGTCTGGTACCATTGCCATAGAAGCGGCCCTGTACGCCTGGGATATGGCGCCGGGACTGGGCAGGGATTTTGCCCTTTCAGACCTTGCTCTGGGGAGCAGGGACCTGGAACAGGCGGTCCGGGAAGAGCTGTTGGGCCAGGTGGATTTTTCCCGGATTATCAGGATATATGGAAGCGATGAGGATCCCCGGGCCGTATCCCTTGCTCAATCCAACGGTGTGCGGGCCTATGAACTGGCCCAGGGGAGAGGAGCCGCGGGAAGGGGTATACGGCCAAAATTACCCTTGCCCTGGCTACCGGATTTTAGGGTATGCCCCCTGCAGCAGCTCAAGGCTCATTACCGTGCTAATGAAAGTCCGGGGTTCATTATTACCAATCCGCCTTATGGGAAACGCCTGGGAGACCGGGAAAGTGCAGAAACCACGTACCAGCACATGGAGATCCTCTCCCGAAAGTTTCCTGGATGGAAACTGGGAGTCATTACGAACCATCCGGGTTTCGAGTCTTTCTTTGGTAACAAGGCGGACTTCGGTAGAGACCTTACCCACGGTGCCATCCCTTCATATTTTTTTCTTTTTACGTTATGATGCTGAGCGCAGAAGCACTACAAGAGACTCGTATCCAAGGAGCAGGTCATGTCCATTATGATAGCCCATGAAAAGCGGCGGCGGGAAATTTTAGAACATGCCTTGGACGTTTTTATAGATGAGGGATTTGAGGCTACCACGTTCCAGAAAATCGCGGATCGCTGCAGGATTACCCGGACGACGCTGTATCTGTATTTTAAAAACAAAAAAGATATTTTTAATTACAGTATTAAACAGCTCCTGGATGAAGTGGAAGACCACATTCTCCGAGTGCGCCACGATACCAGTCTGAATGGGGCGGATAAGCTTATTCGGGTGTTATCGGTGATTATGGACCGGCTGGAAGAAAACCGTCAGCTTCTGTCGGTGATCCTGGATTATCTGCGCTGCCTTTCCAAAGGAGATACCAACCCGGAAACCAGCGTCCGTCGCCGGACCATCCGGTTGCGCCATATCCTGGCAACTATGGTAATCGAGGGCATTCGGGAGGGAGCGTTCAGGCCGATTACGGTGAGAAACGCGGATGATCTCTTGTACGGCCTGTTGGAGGCCGCGATCTTCCAACTGACCGTACTCAACCGTCCCTCGGTGGAAGCGCTGAAACAAGCCGCAGCCTTGGCCATTCGGCAGATGCAGGCTGATTCCCCACCAGCATCTCCATAAAGGGATGTGGACGAGTCGTTCTACATACAGTCCCTTCAGAGATTTTTCATGTTTTTAGCTTTTGTAAGCTGCCAGTCCAGAAGTACTTCAATGCCTAGTACCTTGCTTAGCCTAAAACCCCTGTCATTCAAAAAACACGAACCTCACGAACCAGCACGAACGGAACAGGGCAACCTGCAGGTCGCTGGGTGTTTCATCTTGAGCGGTTTGTTCAACGGGTAGGGTACGTCAGGTAAAATCACCCCCTTGTCTCAGCACAAGTTCGTGCTGTTCGTGGGATGACCGGCCAATTCTTCAAGGGTTCTATCGGCTCTCAAAGGACGACCGGATCGGTTCGTAGGGTTCGTGGTTCTTCTTAACCCTGCTTTTAGGCCAATCAACCTACGAGGGTGTCGAACTCAGGGTATGCTTAAAAGCGCAATGCCTCGGGTTACCTGATAGCCCTGAATAAAAATGCTTGACAACCCATGAGCTGATGGTATACTAGGTACTATACTATATAGAAATCAATATCTGGTTATGCTATTTTGAGTATGCCTTTGGTGAGCAGATAGAAACATAGATACCAAGAGAGGCGTTCACCAAAGTAGAGGCGCAATTACAGACATTCTAGGCCGGGGGATAATTCACGGTAAGCCGGTTTAGGGGTGTATGGTAATCCTTATCGTACAGGTGTACGAAAAAAAGAAGGAGGGTACGCTATGGCGAGCACGGACTCAGTACAAGAAATTCAGACGACGTGTTGCTATTGTGGTGCAGGGTGTCAGCTCTTGTTTACCGTTGATAAAGGAGCAAACAAGATCCTTGATGTTCATCCGGTATGGGGTAGAACCAACGAGGGCACGGCATGTCTTAAAGGCTGGTATGGCTGGGATTATCTCAATGATCCTCAGATCCTTACCACGCGTATTCGGGAACCGATGATCCGAAAAGGAGGGAAGAAATCGCCCTTGGAAGTGGTCAGTTGGGACGAAGCTATCAAATTTGTAGCGGATAATCTTCTGCGGATCAAGAAAAAATGGGGTCCGGATGCGTTCCTGGGGGCTGCTTCGGCTCGGGGACCGGGTAATGAAGCAGGGTATATCACTCAAAAATTTACCCGGGCAGTTATGGGGACCAACAACATCGACCATTGCGCTCGGATCTGCCACGCCGCGTCGGTGGCCGGTTCCCGGCAGACCATTGGGGAGGGCGCCATGTCCCTCTCTATCCCGGAAATCGAAGATGCGGAAGTCATCTTCAACATTGGGTATAATGCTGCGGCCTCCCACCCCATTGTGGCTCGCCGGATTGTCAAGGCCAAGGAGAAGGGCTGTTGCATCATCTGTGCAGATCCCCGGATCACCGAAACCGCTCGGATTGCGGACCTCCACCTCCAACTCAAGGGGGGGACCAACGTAGCCCTCACCAATGGCTTGGCCCATGTGATCATCAGCGAGGATTTGTATGATAAGGAGTTTGTCAAAGCCCATACCAAGGGATTTGACGAGTTCTGGGAAATTGTTAAGGACTATACCCCTGAAAAAGTAGCCCAGATCACCGGACTTTCCGCGCAAGATATTCGTTTCACTGCCCGGAAGTACGCAAGTTCGAAGCACTCGGTGATCCTCTGGGGCATGGGCATCACCCAATTCTCCCAGGGAGTGGAAACCGTTAAATGCTGTTGCAGCCTGGCCATGCTTACCGGTAACTTCGGACGCTATGCCTGCGGGACCGGCCCGGTGCGGGGTCAAAACAACGTCCAAGGTGCTTGCGACATGGGGGATCTCCCCGATGTGTACCCGGGTTATCAGAGCGTTACTGATCCGGCGATCCAGGCGAAGTTTGAGAAAGCCTGGGGGGTAAAGCTGGACAACAAGGTAGGCATTCAGCTTACCCGGGTTCCTGAATTCGTGATACATCAGCCGGATCCCGCAAAACGGATCCATGCCTACTATATCACCGGTGAAGATCCGGCTCAATCAGACCCGGATTTGGAAGAGATTCGGGAAAGCCTGAATCAGATTGACTTTGTGGTGGTCCAAGATATTTTCTGGAACAAGACCGCAGAACACGCCGACGCTATCTTGCCTGCCACTGCCTGGGGCGAACACGAGGGGGTGTACACCAGTTCCGATCGGGGCTTCCAGCGGATCCGTAAGATCCTGGAACCGGTGGGTAACGTCAAGACAGACTGGGAGATCACCTGCCTTATTGCCACTGCCATGGGGTATCCCATGCATTATAACAACACCGAAGAAATCTGGAACGAGATGATCGATCTGTGTCCCAAGTTCACCGGCGCTACCTACGAGAAGATTGAGCGCCAGGGCAGTGTCCAATGGCCCTGCTGGGACAAGGGGCCTGAAGATAAGGGAACCATGTTCCTCCATAAGGGGGGTAAATTCGCCACCCCCGATGGCATAGGCATCTTGAAAACCTCTCCCTATCACCCGCCCACGGAAGTGGAAAACAACGAGTTCCCCCTTACCCTCTGTACGGTACGAGAAGTGGGGCATTATTCGGTGCGAACCATGTCAGGGAATTGCCGTATGCTCCGTAACCTGGAAGACGAGCCGGGCTGGGTGGAAATGTCCCCCACGGATTGCGTCCACTTGGGTGTAAAAGAAGGGGATATTGTCAAAATTCTCTCTAAACGAGGCTATGCCTATACCCGTTGCAAGCCTACGGAACGGGTCAAAACCGGGGCAGTGTATATGACCTATCAGTGGTGGATTGGAGCCTGTAATGAGCTTACCATATCCTCTCTGGACCCCACCAGCCGTACCCCAGAGTACAAGTACTGTGCGTGCCGGATAGAAAAGATCCCAGACCAGAAGTGGGCTGAAGAAGAGGTGGCTCGTCGGTATGCGGATATCAGGAAGCGGATGCACATTGTCAAAGGGGTGGTAGCATGAACTGTTTTATAAAAGCAAATCCGCTCCGGTGTATCGGATGCAGAACCTGTCTGATTAGCTGTGTCGTTGCCCATGAAGGGAAGCGGATCTTTGAAATAGACCCGGATGGGTATGCCTTTAACCCTAAGCTCTTTATGGTCAAGACCGCCCTGGTGAGCGCTCCCCTGCATTGTCGGCACTGTGAAAATCCGGCATGTAAAACCTCCTGTACTTCCAATGCCATCAGTATTGTGGACAACGTGGTGCTTATCAATACCAAGAAATGTATTGGCTGTAAAAACTGTGTGATCGCCTGTCCGTTTGGGGCAGTGGAGATCGTGGAAACCGGTGAGGTACAGACCGATGGCTCTATCAGAAAGGTGGCAAATAAATGCGATCTGTGTCTGGGGGTCGCAGATTCCCCATCCTGTATCCGAGTTTGTCCCACCGAAGCCCTGACCCTGGTTACGGAAGAGGCGATGGAACAGAGTTTAGCGGAAAAACGCCGGAACGCGGTGCAGTATCAGGGGTGATGAGGGTATAGATAGGCGAACAGATCGGGCGTAAGGCCCCAGGGGCTGAACTCAGTATCGTTCGTAGTGACGAAACGAGAAGATACAAAAGAACCGATAGGGGTCATTAAAGAGAAGGTTTATACCTTATTCATTGATAGAGTTGTTCGGAAACCTCAGTTTCCGAACAACTTCCGCTTAAAAAACGATAAAAAATGTGGATTTTATTAAGAAATCCGCATTTTTTGGAGACTTGTTCGATAACCAACCGGGTTATCGAACAAGTCCAATGACGAGCAGGTTCATACTTTTGCTTGTACGCCCGTGGATTTAGAGAAACCTGCCATAGGGTATGCCTGAAGGGTATTTGCGGGATACCAGGGAGATTCAGGGCTTATCCTGGGGTAGAACGGTTCAGGAGCTTCGCTTAGGTATAAAAGCCGGGGAAGCTCCTGTTCCTTCTGTATATGAAGGAGATGTTTCCCTTTAACTGGAGCGGGCGGTGGTCAAGGCGATGGAGAAGATGCAGATACAGCATAGCAATCCAGAAGGGAAAGCCTTTATATGTAGCCGCAGACGAGCCCTCACATGGTTTATGATGATTGAACGTACCGGGGTGAAGCGCTTATTATGCCGTGGGGCAGTGAGGCGGGCCAAAGCACAGGGGATAACCTGAGCGGGCCTTTTAAGGCGGGATTATATGTATAGCTATACCCATAGTGAAGGGATTATTGATGGAAAGGTGGAACATGAATACCGGAGGGACCTTTGAACCGCTATTGATACGATGTACGGGGTGTATGCAGAATCCCTGTACCCTATCTTGCGGGAGTAATGCGGTAGTTTATATCCGGGGGGATCTGCTATTGGAGGCTCATAAATGCAGCGTTTGTGAGCGGTTTCAAGAAGTGGCAGGTACCTGTACTGATGGTATACCTCCCTGTATTACCACATGTCATCATTCGGAAGACAAAGTTGTGCTTGAAGTCCTGAGTGGAGCACAGAAACGAATAAAAAATGCGGATCTTTTACCGCTGCTGACCTTGTAATGCACTATGTCTTGGACCAAGGGCTTGTGAGAGAGGAAAGCCCTGTGAAACCCATGGTATCTTTCCGGAACCGTAAAAGATTCCGGATAACCCTTTGAGAAGAGGTATTTTGATGAATGGAGAGCAATCTTGTTTTGTGTTGGCAGATTTGGAAAAATGCATCGGTTGTAGGGCCTGTGAAGTCGCCTGTTTTGCCGCCCATCAGCCGGGGCAACTAAAAACCGTTGGGGCGGTTACCACCCCGGTTATTCCCAATCTGTACCTCACCGTGTCGGAACGGGGCCGTATGCCGGTACAATGTCATCATTGTGAAAATGCGCCCTGCTTACGTTCTTGTGCAACGGGGGCTATTGAACGCCAGGATGGAACCGTTGTAATCAACCGGAAAAAATGTATTGGTTGCAAGAATTGTGTTATGGCTTGCCCCTTTGGGGCTATTGCAATTCTGGGGGCTAAGGACATGGAGGGGATACGCGATATTTTTGGCCCTGCCGGTGTACCCCAGGATCAAGGGGTCCTTCGGTTTGTCCACAAATGCGATCTTTGTACTGGTAAACAGGATGGCCCTGCGTGTGTGGCAATCTGCCCTAATCAGGCATTGCGTTTGGTTGATGCGGCTGTGGAAGTAAACGACAAAAGAATCAAGGCAACCACGGCGCTGGAAGGCGTATCGGACATCGTAAAACAAGGGAGGCAGTAAATCATGGCGGTTATTCAAATTGATAAAGATATTTGTACCGGATGCCAGGAATGTAGTAAAGTATGTCCGGTATATGCGATTGAAGGTAATCCGCATGAACCCCAGACCATCGTTACCGAGCGGTGCGTCATGTGCGGACAATGTGTACAGAAGTGCAAGTCGTATATTTCCCTGATTGACCATGGAGTAACGGTTTATGCTCAAAAACGGCAAGAACGGAACCTGCCCGATACGGTAACGGAGCCCTTGTTTGCTGCGTATAATGTGAGTCATGTAGAGGAGGTCATCAAAGCATTGCAGGACCCGAATATATTTACTATGGTCCAGGCCGCGCCGGCAGTGCGGGTTGGTATTGCCGAAGACTTTGGCTTGCCCCTGGGTACCTTGGCATCGGGAAAAATGGCCGCAGCCTTACGGCGGCTTGGGTTTAACAAAGTCTATGATACCAATTTCACCGCGGATTTAACCATTATGGAAGAAGGTACCGAATTAGTGAAGCGGGTTACGGAAAAAGGGGTGCTTCCCATGTTTACCTCCTGTTGTCCAGGGTGGGTGAAATATATGGAAAATAACCATCCTGAACTGACAAAACACCTTTCTTCCTGTAAGAGTCCCCAGCAAATGGCCGGTGCGGTTTTTAAGACCTATGGAGCAAAACTCAATGGGGTGGATCCGGCTAAGGTATTTACCGTATCGGTTATGCCCTGTACCTGTAAGGCCTTTGAATGTGACCGGGAAGAGATGAAGGATAGCGGGTATAAAGACGTGGATGTGGTCATTACCACCCGGGAATTGGCGTATATGATTAAAAAGATGGGTATTGAGTTCTCTGCACTCCCCGATGAACCCTTTGACCAGCCTTTAGGGGAATATACCGGTGCCGCTACCATCTTTGGGGTTACCGGCGGGGTTATGGAAGCGGCCATACGCACCGGATATACCCTTATCACCGGCAAGGAACTGAGTGACCGGGATGTGGATATCCTCCCGGTTCGTAGTACTGAAGGATTCCGTACTGCGGATATTAAGGCCGGGGATCTAACCTTAAAGGTGGGGGTGCTGACCAATTTAAAGAATATCGATCCGATCATCGAGCAACTACAGAACGGTACGTTGAACTTGCACTTTGTGGAAGTGATGACCTGTCCAGAAGGTTGCGTGAGCGGTGGTGGACAGCCTAAGCTCTTGGTGGACAGTGATAAACCTGCGGCCTATGAAAACCGCCGGAAAGCCACCTTTGACCATGATAAGGCGTTGCCTCTGCGGAAGTCCCATGTCAACCCGGCGATCACCCAAATATATAAGGACTTTTTGGAGAAACCCAACGGGAAACTCTCCCACAAGCTCTTACATACCAAGTATAAGGGCGGTTCGGCGAGCCATCACGAATGATTCGGCAAGCCTCCTTCTCCTTAGCCGAGGAAGGGGGCTTATCTTTAAGGGGGGCGAGCGGGACTGGAGTAACCCGGGTGTATGGTAATGGGAAGTGCCTTGATCTTGGCGGGCGGCCGAGGTACCAGAATAGGATATGACAAAAAAAAGTTGGAATTACGGGGAGAAACCGTAATAGCCAGCCTTATAACAAAGCTACAGCCCCTTTTTAGCGAAGTGTTGGTATCGAGTAATGAACCTTTTACCCATGATCAGGTAGTCGTTCTCCAGGACGAGCTTGGGGCAGGGCCGCTGGCAGGGATATATCGAGGGCTCACCTATTGCAGGAGTGCGTATCTCTATGTAGTTGCTTGTGATATGCCGTTTATCTCCCTGGCGTATATACGGTATATGCAGGAAGTGATCCGTAAGAAACAGGTGGACGCCTGTGTTACCCGTAGGGCAGATGGTTTTTATGAACCCTTTAATGCTTTTTTCAATAAGTCTTGTCTTAAACCGATGTATGAGGCCTTGGTAGGGCATACCTATAAGATCAGCACCCTCTTGGATCGCTTGCAGTTGCATATCATTGATGCCTCCAGGCTTAACGGGTTTAATCCGGAAGATATGTTTTTTAATATCAACTATCAAGAAGATTTGGAACTGGCGAAGAGCAAAGCTCAGAGCTGCTCTCTCGAAAGGGAGGCCTGTTCATACTAAGAAAATATGGTATGCTCAAACCATGAAAATATCCCAGGAACAACGGAAAAAAATTATCCGCCTTTTCCCCATACAACGAGGAAATGTCAGAGTCGATAACGACCGTTTCCTTGACGCAATCATCTATATCTGTGAGAACGGCTGTACATGGCGCTCCCTCCCCGTATCCTTCGGCCCGTGGCATACTATCTATGTCCGTATCAATCGCTGGGCAAAAAGCGGTGTTCTGGAACGGGTGTTCCAGGCCTTGCGAGAAGAACACATAACAGACAAATCCATACGCGTGGTTTCCCTGGATTCACGTTCCATAAAAGTACATCCTGACGCTACAGGAGCATTAAAAAAAAGGTAGTGTGCAAAAGATGAGGAGTTCTTGGTAAAGAGCGTGATAAAGTGTGGTCTCTAAAGGAATTATAGTGAGAAGAAACAGATGAACAACGCCTTTCACCCACTACTGATTTTTTTTATTAGAGTTGTTCGGAAACCTCAGTTTCCGAACAACTTCCGCTTAAAAAACGATAAAAAATATGGATTTTATTAAGAAATCTACATTTTTTTGGAGACCTGTTCGATAACCAACCGGGTTATCGAACAGGTCCAGTAAAACAAGGGATCATTCCCTGGAAAGGGAACATTTTTCAAACGCTAGAAATGAACCGGATTTTTTACAAAACCTTGCTCCTGATTAAGAGAGAAACATATCGGGGCAGACCTCCCTGAGGGACTGATCCTACCCCCGAAGTGTTCTTAGAGCTTAAACAGGAGTTCTTCGTAACCCGGGAAGGGCCAGGCATTCTTGGCGACTAGTTTCTCCAACCCATCCCCCCGAATCCGAACCGCATCCATAGCAGGTCGTACTTTCTCAAAATACGCCTTAGCCTTGGTAAAGGGATCCTCCACTTCCTGAGCCTCTGCCAAAACCATTTCCAACTTGGCGGTTTCATCATAGAGTTCTGCCGCAAGCTCAGCAATACGTTTGACCCGTTTCGCCTGGGGTATATTGGTAGCGCCCACAGAGGCCAAAGCAGCCGCGTCTTGGGCGAGGGTACCTGCATACGTGGTGGCTGCCGGGAATATATAACGTCGAGCCATATCTATGGTAACCCCGGCTTCGATATTTATCTGTTTTGCATATTTTTCCAGATAAATATGATACCGGCTCTCCATTTCATCTTTGGAGAACACCTGGTGAGCTTCAAAGAGCGCTATGGTTTCGCTTCGGGTAAGCACCGAAAGGGCATCTACGGCGTTCCGTACATTGGGGAGCCCCCGCCGTTCCGCTTCCCGGACCCATTCCTCTGCATAACCGTTACCATTGAATACCACCCGTCGGTGTTTAGCATAGGATTCTTTGATGATAGTCTGAATCGTCTCGTTTTTATTACCCCCTTTCTCAAGCTTATCGGCAAATTCGGACAGTACCTGGGCCACTGCCGCATTAAGATAGGTATTGGGAGTAGCAATGGACTGGGAAGATCCCACCATGCGAAACTCAAACTTGTTGCCGGTAAAAGCAAAAGGACTAGTTCGGTTCCGGTCAGATACGTCTTTCGGCAAGTTGGGCAGGCTCGTAACTCCTAGCTTTATTACCGCCCCTTCTTCGGTTTTAACGCTACTTTTTCCTTCCGCAATGTTGTCCAAGATTTCCGTTAGCGGTCCGCCAAAGAAAATGGAGACAATCGCTGGGGGTGCTTCATTGGCCCCCAGTCGGTGATCATTGGCAGAAGTAGCCGCGGAAGCCCGGATTAAGAGGGCATAGCGGTCCACTGCTTCTACCACTGCCGCCGCAAAAAGGAGAAACCGGGCATTAGACTCAGGGTTCGCTCCAGGATCAAAGAGGTTAATCCCGTCATCAGTAGCTATAGACCAGTTGTTATGCTTCCCAGAACCGTTTATCCCAGCAAAGGGCTTCTCGTGGAGCAAGCCTTCCATGCCGTGCCTACGGGCCACATTTTTGATGGTTTCCATAACCAATTGGTTCGCATCCACTGCTACGGTGGTATTGGTAAATACCGGGGCAATCTCAAACTGGTTGGGAGCTACCTCGTTGTGCTGGGTCTTGGCCGCGATTCCCACTTTCCATAACTCGGTGTTCAGTTCCCGCATGAATCCTGCGACTCGTTCCTTGATGGCCCCGAAATAATGATCCTCCATTTCCTGGCCCTTAGCAGGCATAGAACCAAACACGGTCCTGCCGGTAAGGATGAGATCCGGCCGCTGGTCATAGAAGGCTTTATCCACCAGGAAGTATTCCTGTTCCGGTCCCACCGTGGTGTACACCCGTTTAGAGGTATCATTCCCCAAGGCCCGCAGCACCCGAATCGCCTGTTTACTCAAGGCATCAATGGACTTAAGCAACGGCACCTTCTTATCCAAAGCCTGGCCGTAGTAACTGATAAAAGCAGTGGGTATGCACAGGGTTGTACCGGTCTGATCCTGCTTGAGAAAGGCAGGACTGGTAACATCCCAGGCAGTATATCCCCGGGCCTCAAAGGTGGCCCGTAGCCCTCCGGAAGGGAAACTGGATGCATCCGGCTCACCCTTGATAAGTTCTTTACCGGAAAACTCCATGAGGACCCGACCGTCCATAGTAGGGGCAATGAAGGAATCGTGCTTCTCCGCGGTAAGCCCGGTAAGGGGGTGGAACCAGTGGGTATAGTGACTTGCGCCCTTGGCCAAGGCCCAATCCCGCATGGCCGCTGCCACCACTTCCGCCACTTCCAGGGTTAGTTCCTTTTCCCCTCCCTGAACCGCCAGAATTTCCTTGTAAATATTCTTAGGCAGTCGTTCCCGCATGACTGCATTAGAAAAACAGTTAGAACCATACAAAGCAGTTACCGGCGTCTTGGTAAAATCAACAATACTCATTCATCCTCCCTAATAAAATAAGAAAATACTCCATGGTAATACTAAGCAAAAGCTGTGCCAAATACATAAAAGAACCAAACGGCGCTTCTATTGCTCTAGCATAATTGTATCCACTATAAAATACTATAACCCCCTTGTCGAGGGCTCCTCCTCCCCTGTCTAGGACTTGGACATCTCCTTAATATAAGTGAGGCAATTTCAAGATCTGACCCTTGGAACGTGCCTCCCGTAAAAAAATACCACCATCCTTTTTAATCCATAAAAAGCAAAAGTCCCTTTTTTACCTATACGAGCCCTTTCCCCCTATAAGATAAGAGAATAAGCACCTTTGGAAAGGACAGCCGCAAAAAGAATTATCAACCAACCAACCCTGTTATGTATCATGTTACTACAAATAAGTAGGAAGATATCGGGAGGGCAGGGTATAGAACCGATACCCTCCCAAAGGATTAGCCAATGGCTATGGCTCCGGTCTCCCCGGTCCGTATCCGGATACATTCCTCAATAGGAAGCACAAAAACCTTTCCATCTCCGATCTCGCCGCTCCGGGCGCCTTTGATGATGGCATCCACCGTGGGTTTTACGAAGGTATCATTCACCGCAATTTCAATACGGACCTTCTTTAAAAGGTTGACTTCTATTTCAACCCCCCGGTACTGCTCGGTATATCCCTTCTGCTGACCGCAGCCCATGGCATTGGTAATTGAAATCTTGTAGACCTCAGCCTTGTACAGTTCCTGCTTAACCTCATTCAACACATGAGGTTGTATATAGGCAATTATCAATTTCATTTTTCCACCCCCTTACATGTTGCTGAAAATCTGGAAGCCCGAATAGGCTTCGGCCTTGTGTTCAGCCAGATCCAGCCCTATGGACTCTTCCTTGGGGCTCACCCGGAGACCCGTTATTGCCTTAATGGTAACGAAAAGGGCCAGACTAGTGAGAGCAGCCCATGCCCCTACCGAAAGGATCCCCACCAGTTGTATGCCCAACTGACGGAGTCCGCCTCCGTGAAGAAGTCCGAGCGCCACCCCTTCCACATTACCCCAGATACCAACCGCTAGGGTACCCCAGATCCCGCAGGTCAGGTGCACTGACGAAGCCCCCACCGGATCATCAACTTTGAGGATTTTATCAATAAATTCAACCGATAGGACCACCAGGACCCCGCCGATAAGACCGATAATGATGGACGCTCCGGGGGAAACCACCGCGCAGGGAGCGGTAATAGAAACAAGTCCCGCAAGAAGGCCGTTCAAGGTCATGGAAGCATCGGGCTTCTTGAACCAAGACCAGGAGAAGAAGAGAGCACTCACCGCGCCGGCTGCGGCGGCCAAGGTAGTGGTCACGCAAACCCGGGCGATAGCAAGACCGCTCCAAATCCCACCTTCGCCCACGGTGGCGATGCCCGTGGACGCGCCGTTAAAGCCGAACCATCCGAAGAAAAGCAGCAGAACGCCCAAGGCCGCGTAGGGAATATTGTGGCCCGGGACGGCCTTCACCGATATTTTACCGTCGGGACCTTTCACGTATTTCCCGATACGGGGCCCAAGAACGATTGCGCCCATAAGAGCGGCCCAGCCGCCCACGGAGTGGACTACCGTAGAACCGGCAAAATCGTGGAATCCCAGATTGGCAAGCCAGCCGCCGCCCCATACCCAATGGCCTGAAATGGGGTAGATAAAGGCCGAAATAAAGCAGGTATAAATCAGGTAGGATTTAAACTGAGTCCGTTCTGCCATAGCCCCCGACACAATGGTTGCCGCGGTGGCGGCAAAAACCACCTGAAAAAACCAGCTTTTGTAGAAGTTCCCACTGTCAAAATCCAGAGACATGGGCCCGTTAAAGAACTGATCGGTCCCGATGAGGCCGCCCAGGGCATCCGTCCCGTACATGAATCCCCATCCCAGAGCCCAATACACAATAGCCCCAAAACAGAAATCCATTACGTTTTTCATGGTGATGTTGGTAGCGTTTTTTGCCCGGGTTAAGCCGGTCTCAACTAACGCAAAGCCCGCCTGCATGATAAAGACCAGGATAGCCCCGATAAAAAGCCAGACCATATCAAGCGAAAATCCCAGAGATTCAATACCTTCCTGCGCAAAGACAGAAGCGCCTACAAGTACAAGTAGAGCTAGACAGAATAGTTTCTTCCGCACCTTTCATTCCTCCTCAATAATATTATGAAGTATTTAAGCAGGGACCGTGCCAACCTGATCAAAGAATTGATTTTTCTCTGAGGTTACGGTGAAAGTATCGCACTTTATATTCCAGGCGGTCCGTTGTACCAGGAGAAACCTCCCTTTCTAGGCAAGGACAATCCTTCTCGGTCATAGGGTATAGGTACATTTTCATACATATATGTATGAAAAAAAACAAGCCTTATACATTTTTGTAGGATCAATACCGTAGCAGGGGTATCCTATCAAGAATTTCAGAGCTTTTTTCAGCAAGTATCCCTATCGGTTATTGGTTCTCCTTAAAATTGGTCTTTGAAAAAGACCAATGGGTACCGTTTATTTAAACTACCGATACCGTGCATACAGGTCTGTTTTGGATAATAGACTCGCACGCTTTTCTTGTTCATGATGCATCCATTACCTATTGAAGAATCCATCCTTAAATAGCGTTGTTCAAAAACTGAAGTTTTTGAACAAATTTCGATAAAAAACAGCAAAATGCGAAGCATTTTGCAAGACGTGTGTCGGACTAAAGGCCACGATAACCAACCGGGTTATCGAACAAGTCCAATAATATAGGCTTTACGGAAAGCAATACAAACACCAGCACCCATGAGAAAGCCTTCGTATGATCCTGTCATTTTTTAAAGCCTACCAGCAGGGTTTCAAGTAGGGATACGTCGTGCCGGTCAGCCCCAGGAATGCAAAGTATCCAAAATAACGCTACCAGGCTTTAGGGATACAAAAACTGTTCTATGTGCCGGAGTATGGTTTTAAAGTCCTGAAAACTGGTTCTGGTTTTAGGTAGGGAACGAAGGAAGTACGGGCCGTACCGTTTCCAAAGAACCCGCCCATCTAGGACCACCACCACTCCATGATCGCTGGAACGGCGCATGAGCCTGCCGAAACCTTGCTTGAACTTCATCACCGACTCAGGGAGGGATAGTTCCATGAACGGATTAGCCCCCTGTTTTTGTAGGGCTTCACAACGGGCTTCGAATACCGGTTCATGGGGGGACCTGAAAGGCAGACGGCAGAGGACCACCAGGCGCAGGGTATCGCCGGGGGCATCCACCCCTTCCCAGAAAGAATCCGTGGCAAAGAGGACGCTCTGCTCATCCTCAAGGAAGGTCTTCAAAAGCCGGTTCCGATCATCATCTCCCTGTTTAAGACAACGGATTCCCTCCGACTCGAGGACGGGAACTGCGGCAGTATAGGCGCTCCTGAGCGCCTCATAGGAGGTAAAGAGCAAGAGGGCAGACCCCCCTGCACATTGAACGAGGGCCAGTGAAGCCTGATCCACAAAGGCTTGGTAAGGGTCTTGGTCAGGCAAAGGGGCGTCTTTGGGTATGGCCAAGAGCACTGAGGAGGAATAGGGGAAGGGAGATGGAAACTGCCCGGTAAGCACCGGCCGTTCGCGGACCAGACTCAGCCCGCAGCGTGCATTCCAATAGGCAAAGGAATCAGCCACCGTCAAGGTAGCGGATAGGCAGATCACCGTCTTATGAGGCTCAAAGAGGGCGTCCTTCAGGGAGGGAGCCACATCAATGGGGCTTACGGTAAATACTGCCCAGGGCCCTTTGGAGGGGCTGGTACTGCTACTGAAATGCCGTTCTATCCACAGGACCTCTGCGGTACGGTCCTGGAATTCGATAAAAGCCGTACAAATCGTCCCGATGGTATCAAGCCGACGGAGGATGGCTCTGACTTCCCAGTCCACGGCAGTATCTTCATCCTGAGGGTCCAACTGATCCAGCATTTCTCGGATACGGCCGGTAAAGGTAAGGAGGTGACCACGGAGCGCGGTAAACTGAGGAACCAGAACCGCCTGGATACTCCTTTCCCGGGAGGGAGTCAAACGGAAAACCCCTTCGGTACGGCAGAGTTCCAGGGCCGAACGATCCAGCGTATCTGCTGTATCCCGGATGAGCCCTATGGCAGCTTCAAGCGCTTCAAGACGCGGTTCAGCAGATACCAGGGCTGCCAAGGTACGTAAAAAGCCCAAGGGGGTTCCTCCGCGGGTGTGGCGATACAGCCGTCCCAAGTGGCGATTGATCCCAAGACGGCTAAAGTTCTGGGAAAAAAATGCCGTAGCTGCTCCCTCCAGGGTATGGGCCTCGTCGAGGATGATCCGGCTGTAAGGGGGAAGCACCACCGTATGGCTGTACCCGGCCCCTTCATGCCGAGCAGCGAGATCTGCAAAGAGCAGGTGATGGTTTACCACCAGAATCCGGGCATCTGCTGATGCTTTACGCAGGGCAAGGACGAAACAGGCTTCCCGTTCAGGGCAGCGCATACCCATACAGCAATCCGCTTCAGCACAGATTCGGGACCACAGCCCTTCTTTGGGCATGAAGGAAAGGTCTGAACGGCTTCCGGTCTTGGTGGTCTCTGTCCAGGCACGGATGGCGTGGAGGTCTTCGTACTCTCCATCAACCAAGAGACCCTGCTCCTGGAGGGCCTCTTCAAGCCGACGACGGCACAGGTAATGCCCCCGTCCTTTAATGAGAACAACTTTGAGCTTCTTACCCTTTTTTTCTCGGTTCTCGATGGCTGAAGCCACCAGGGGTATGTCTTTTTCATAAAGCTGCTGCTGCAAGGTGATGGTAGCCGTGGAAATCACCATTCGTTCATCATTGGTAAGGGCATACGTCAGGGCAGGGAGGAGGTAGGCGAAGGATTTTCCTACTCCGGTTCCTGCTTCTGCTGCCACCAGGGCATCGTCGTTAAAACCTTGGATAATGAGCCGCATAAGCTCAAGCTGGGAATGACGATGCTCGTAAGCAGGAAGTTTTTTAGCTATGGCCCCTCCCCCTTCCAGGGCGGCCATGATGGCCGAGGCATTCAGCTTCTTATGGATCTGTTTCTTGATGGGTTCGGTTACTACATAGACCTGCTCCACCTGGTTATCCACGATGAAGCAGCCCACCCCTACTTGGGCAGCCTGGGCTGCGATGGCCAGATCCGCATCGCTGGGGATAAGCAGGCCTGAAGGGTGGTTGTGGATAAAGACATCTGCGGTTTCGAGTCGTGTATCCACGGCGAGGACCTTATCTTCCCTGCCCCTGGCGCTCACTTCAATGGTGGCAACCAGACCCTTCTTGTCTAGGAAGCCCAGGGCAAAGACCTCATTCCCGTGGGCATCCTGGATTTCCGCTTGTAGTTGGGCGATACATGGTTCTGAGAACCGTTTTATAGCCTGCATAGGATTGCTTCCGAACACGCCAGGTGTTTATGAGGCCCACTGTTTGCATACATGATTGAAGATACTATGGATGAAAAGGCTCTCGCAAGTCTTTTTTCGTAACCCTGCACGGGGTCAACAGGCTGCATTTAAAAGACTTGAAAATAACCCCACATCAAAATCTAAACTTGACTCACAAAAATAGTAAGGGGTATTTGGAGAAGCATTGGTTCGGAGATTGCTCGTTTCCCTGCAACCCTCGTAAGGCAAAATCCCTGGTCCATCCCTACTATGTTCTATGAGACCATTACGTTTGCTCAAACAAGGAGTATGGTACGAAATCCACACCCGTATCAACAACCGGGAACCCCTGTTCCGTAAGCCTCGGGCTTTGGGGCTCTTTGCCAAGGTCTTCCATGAGACGAAAGGGCGGTTTGTTTTCGAGATTCGGGGCTTGCGTCTTGGGGACGACAGGCTTACGTTTTATATCAAGCCTGCGGAGGGCATGGAACTTCCGGCTATCATGAAATGGCTGAAACAGGTGTTTGCCCAGCGGTACAACCGTGCCCAAGCACGGGAAGGGCATATCTGGTGAGACCGGTATAGGTCGCGGATACTTGAAGGGGAACCGTCTGAAGCGGAGCTTGGGGGGAAAGAGGATATGAGTATAAGGGTCAGACCCCCTTATAGGGAAGCGGAGACCAAAACCGCTTTTCTACTCCTGTTCCCGCTTCCCCTTGTCCCGACACCCGGATAAGGAGCGCCTATTCGCCCCGTGTTCTATAGCGGTTCCCCTGTTTGTCCCCAAGAGCAAACTCCTTGGGGAAAAGTCTGTCCTAGAACAGGCAATAAATACAAATATGGGTCAGGTTTAGGGCTTATTGCCTAAGGGCTATTCGATTGGCTCAAAAAGAAGTCTTTATGAGCCAGCAAGAAATCTCGATGAACCAGCAAGAAGTCTCTGGGGCTCAAAAAAAATACCGGTGAATCCCTTTTCCGGTATCTCAAGATGTTTGCTATGGGTATCTTCCTCGTCTTTTTTGAAGGGTTGTGCCCATCACTATGGGGTGAACCCTTCTTTAATAGAGTTGTTCAAAAACTTCAGTTTTTGAACAAATTCCGATAAAAAACAGCAAAATGCGGAGCATTTTGCAAGACTTGTGAGATAACCAACCAGGTTATCGAACAAGTCCAATAAGTACTGCTACGTACTGCTTTTTTTCCCTACGGCCCGTCGTTCTTGTATGACCTGCTTGAAAAGGGCATTGGCGTCAATTTTCTCATCAACTCCAAACTGGGGTATAATCCCTTCATCATTCACGCTCCGGAAGAGGGGTTCGTCATTATGCTCGTATGCCCAACTGTTGTAGCTATTGACCAAATGATCCAGCACGGTGGTAACCGCTAAGGTAAAGTATATCAGGGATGCGTTGTTTCTCTTCTTCGCCCCTAACAGCATATTGAGGCGCAGGGAAAGGGGATTAGATACCTGGAAAACATAGGACTTCCAGGGGTTCTCGATCCCCTCGCAGCTACCTTCGCCTTCCGTCCATCCAGCCTTCTTGGTCACCAAGTCGATTTTAGCTGCTACAGTGCTAAGACAGTGACGCAATCTTCTCACCTCAGGATACACTGCGGTTATGCTACTTTTCTTAAAAGGGGAAGTTGATAAATTTTCAATTTTATAATAGGGAAGATAATAAAGCCGCTTAATCCACTGCAATTCATTGTATATACGTTTCGCATAGGATGATGTCCTGGATTCTACCGAGGTATCTAAAAGGCGGCAATACTCTTGTAAACGGTTCAGGTATTCCTTGTTAAAGACAACTTCAAAGTCACGCCAATTCTCTAAGATATCTTCCATGATTTGCCCAATCGGCTCTGAAGACTCACCGGCTCCAAAAATCGTGCTAAAGGATACATACCGAAGTCCCGTAAACAACTCCTCTAAAATACGCATTAATATCACCACCTGCAGGAGCGGATCCCGAGGGGCAATCAGTTCATACCCTTTCCCTAAATCAAAAACTTTTGCAAAATACGCATAGAGATCAGGATACGTCGAGAGTTTATCCCAACCAGCCTTGGGAAACAGGGATTCCAGGATTCTCAGGCCCCGCTCAACCGCTTTTCGTTCCGATTCATCCTCTGCTTGCTGGGCCACGGCTTTATTATCCGTTTCCTGGGTATTTTCTGACTTCTCTTCTTGATGAGCTTCAGTGCTGTTTTCGTCACTTAGCTGAATATTGGGAAGAATGCGATCTTCCTCACTCACCCCGAGAAAAGCCATGATGCGATTTTTTCGTGCTGAAAAGAATTGCTCATAAGGTATCCATCTATCTGATACTAATTTCAGAAAGAGGGGATATAAGAGGTACTTGATATCCTTGCGTATGATCGTATACGCGTCTAGGGCAGCACGAATAAGCTTCTGATACTTCTCCTTCGCTTCTATAGGATTTTCTATGTATAAAAACTTATACAACAACTTATACGCTTCGGTAATATGAAAGTCTGTGGATAATTCTTCTAAGATAAAGAGGGGTCTATAAATATCCCGCACGATATCTGCACAATCAATGGTTCTAACATGCCGTGGATGGCTCTGTATTCGAGCCATGACATTGGTAATCCGTTCAATATTCCAATATCGAATGGTATCCAACACGGTGAATACAAATAAGGACATTTTTTTGAGCTGTTCGTTACGACGGAGATTATTCCGGGGAAACATGGTCCGGGTAGAAATCACCAAGAGTTCTATCTGTTTATAATATTCGTTCAGTCTTTGGGTAACAAACAAGGGACTTACCAAATCAGGAGCTTCCTTAAAGAAACTGAACATGGACACTAAGACCAGTCTAAGGGACTTTATATCAAATTCCGCTTGCGCCGCATATCGATCCATCTTGAGCCGCTCACTATAGCTTGCCTTAACCGGCACTTGCGGATCATCCCCGGTATCCGCTGCTTTATTGCCCACCTTTTTTTTTCTGGTACTTTCGTTAACCGCCTTGGGCGCGGAAACTGATTCTACCCGTGCTCTTTGACTTTGGGAAGTATCGCTCCGAGTATTCGATGATCCAGAATGAATACGGGGGGATCCAGACCTTCTCGGGACGCTTACCTTCGGGTTCGAGGACTTTTCAGTCCCCACTTCTCCACCCAGCATTTTAGCCAGCCGTTTGGCTTCCTGTTCATCAATAACCCCTAATTTGTCCCGGACCCGGTCTAATTCACCTGGAGCGTATATTGCCTTGTTTTGCTTTGCCATACCTTTAAGTATACCACCTTCTTTACATTTTGAAAATCCAGTTTAACCCTATTTACCCCTTTAACGCCTATACCCGCAGGTATAGGTGCTCTCCTAAACCCCAGAGATTCCGCACGTGAATCGGTTTCCCCTCACCGTCCAGTACCATGCCGTTATAATACCCCAAGGGAGTATCATACTCGGTCTTGGTTATCACCATATTAAGTCCGCTACGGATCGATTCCCGAGGAGTAAAAACCAGATCCACCATCCCCTCCATATCCTGGATTATCCAATCCGATTGGATCCCCTCCTGCATGGTAATATGCACCGGCGGCAGCGGGCTTAACTGTCCATCCACCCAGAGGGCATTTTCATTATTTTTAAACGTCTCTTTTGCCTGATTTTCCGCGACACTGAAACCAAAGCTGCGGTTTTCAGTATCAAACCCAAAGCCGGTACACCACACCGAACACATCCGGTAGGGATAATACCCCTTAAAATCACCAAAAAAACCCAAGGTCTTGGCAGGATCCAAAGCGATGTGCCGGCCTCCGAATACCATGTCTCCCCTGACAGGCGCAAGAACCTTATACGCATACATGCACCGCCGTTCGGTAAAGAGGAGATTCACCCCCATAGGAGTAACCTTGTTTCTATCCACATCGTACTCTACATGGGCAGTAAAGGAAGGACGTTTACGGGTCGCCTCAATATCCAGATCTACCCGGATGGTCCCTGCATCAAGCCAGTCATGGATACGGAAAAAAAACCCATAAGACCGGCTATCAATAGAAGCATTGGAAAGGGTTCGGGGCATCCGCCACCCGCTCAAGGGCATGATCTTTCTGAACCGCAGCCGTTCTTGGGTATTTTTATCGTATAAAAAGACCTGGGCCCACCGGTACCATTTAACATTACAGAGCATCGCTTCAAGATAAAACCGATCATCCTGAATGACAAAAGACTCCCATTCTTTAATGCGAGAATCCAGCATCCATCGAGGCAAAGGCCATGAAAAAGGCCGTTGTATGGCCATGAGATCCACCTCATCAAAGGCCTCGGTCCAGGTTCCCTGAAGGGGTTTTCCCTCTTTAATGGGACTGGTCCTCTTGGGCTGTATTTCCCTTATATACATATACTTCTTCTACTGCTTCGAAGGTAGCATACTTTTTTTGCCAAGTATACCCATCTGGGCTAGGACCGAGGCATCGAAGAATTTTAGAGGTACCCAGGATAAACCCGGAACAGCATGACCTGTTGGCCTTATCGGGCTGAAGCACCCCTGGTGAGGGGGCCATTCCTGTGGAAGGAGCCGGCTCTGGGGGAGGGGCATCTCGACCCCCGCTCCCGGAAGTTTTCTATGCCTTTATCCTACGGAGAGCAGAAACCTATGATTAGACCGACTTCCCCTTCTTCTCAATACCGCAGGATAGGGTATAGAGGACTAAGGCCAGGGCTGCTGGGACGCCTAAGAGGGCCGTAGCAGGAAGTCCTCCCCAGCCTTGCATACCCAAGCCCATATATTCGGCTAAGGCAAATACCAAGGCGGCCAGCATGGTTCCTCCCACACGGCGGAAACCCAGGTATACCCCGGCTAAGGCTATCCAGCCCCGTCCAGCCACACCCCCCGGGGCATAGACCCCTACCCTAAAGGTCAGGGCTGCACCGGCTAAGGCGGCAAGAAAAGTCGCCGCAGCCCAGGCCCCTGCGTGGTATCGGTCGGGGCGAATCCCCCGTTCCTGAGCCGCCTCTGGGGAAGCCCCCGCGGCCCGTAAGCGCAAGCCCAGGGAACTTCGGCTGATGATGAGGCTGGCAATGACGCTGCTCACCCAGGCCACATACACAAAGGGAAGCTGCCCTGAAAGCAGAACTCCCAAAACCGGGATATCCTCCACCAGAGGAAGCGATACCGGACCAGGTATGGATATGCCGGAATTCCGTAAAACTCCCTTGGTACCAAACCAGGTAATAGAAAGCGCATCGGTGATACCTCCGGCAGCGAGATTCAGGGCAAGCCCTACAATAAAGGGATTGGCTCCAGTAAACCTGACAAACCGAGCCAAGGCCCAGCCGCAGAGGGCCGCCGTCAGGGCGGTGATACCGGAACCCAAGAAAACCGACCCCGTCTGGATCGCGATAATCCAGGCAAAGAAAGCCCCTAAGGTCATAAAGCCTTCGATGAATATCCCCAGGGCCCCGGATAACTCGGTACATAGGGCACCTAAACTTGCCAGCATGAGCGGGGCAGCTACGGTACATATACTGGAAATCATACCGAGGTCCTGCGCTTTACGAGAGGAGGGGTAACCCGAACCGTGGCGAGGAGCAACACCAGGGCCTGAATGAATGCGGCCGTTTCAAAGTTGAGTCCCGTGGCCAACAGCGCGGCATCAGAACCGGCCTTGAGGGCGCCGTAGACTAAGGCCGCAGGGATCAACGCCAGGGGGCGGTTCCGGGCAATGAGGGCCACCGCGATGGAGGACCAGCCCAGGCCACCGGGAAAGCCCAGGTGGCAACGACCGTAGGTTCCTGCCACCGCAAAAAAACCGGTAAGCCCCCCCAAGGCTCCTGCAATACTCATGGCCGGTATCCAGTAGGCCTCTGGCTCAATACCGCCATACCGGGCAAAAGCCGGGGCTGCGCCGGCGATGTTAAACCGATATCCCCAGATGGTCCTATTGATAAAAAGGTGCCCCGCCATGATGAGGAGCAGGGCGAACATGAAGGAAATCGAGAGGCTTGAGGGAGGCAAGAGGCGAAGGAGTAGCCCCTGTTCAGCGATGGGCGCCATGGCCAAGAGATTTCCCTTTGGATCCCGTAAGGGCCCTGCAATGAGGTAATCCACTACGGGCGTAATGGCCTGGGTAAGCAGGAAGGAGCTGATAAGCTCATGGGCGCCAAACCCCTTCTTGAGGAGACCTGCCAGAGCCCCCAAAGCACCTCCGATGGCCAAAGCCATAAGCCCTGCAAGGCCCAAGGCTCCCCATCCCAGGAAACCCTCCCCTTTGAGCAGTACCATGGATGCGACCAAACCCCCAAGATAAATCTGACCTTCCCCTCCTAGATTGAAACAGCCTCCCCGGAATGCGATGGTCATGCCCAAAGACGCGGTGAGCAAGAGCCCTATATAATCCAGGGTATTTCCCAGAAACCAAGGGGATGACCAGGGACCCAGGAAAAAGGCGCGGATGGTTTTTGCGGGAACCGGTGCATTGAACCCCATGATGAGTAGGATCAAGAGGATCGCCCCCCCCAGGGCAATCAAGGCCCCAAAAACCGGTCCGGGGATGAGTAGCCGGTATCCCTTTGGGGGTGGCTCATACTGCCTCATGGACTGAGCCCTCCTGAATACTACCCACCATGGCCTGGCCAATGCGTGTTTTGTATACATCCATAGGCAGGATTCCCTTGTTACAGGGATCCAGGGTAATGTGTGCAGAAAATGCACCGTTCCGTACTACCAAAATGGTATCCGATACGGCTACCAACTCCTCCACATCGGAGGAAAAGAGGAGCACCCCCCTCCCAGGTTTAACATACCGGCGCAGTTCCTCTCTCAGGCGTTCCCGGTTTTTTCGATCCAAACCCCAGCCCGGTTCTGCCAAAATAAGGAGGGAGGTCTTTTCCGCCAATTCCCGGGCCAGTAGGATCCGCTGCAGCATACCCCCGGAAAAAGCATGGGCTCTGGTTTTAAAAGACCCTGCAACCTGGGCCTGGCCCATGATGCGGGCAGCCCAAGAATCGAGAAACCCTTGTTCCATAATGCCCCATTTTCCCAAAAGCCCCTTTCGGGAACGGGGATGGGCGTGAATGATAATGCTGTCTTGCAGGGGCAGTTGGGGAGCTAGGGCGCTGCCGGTTCTGTCTGCACTCAAGTAGGCCCCTCCAGCCTCACGGAAGGTATGGATCCCCTTCCCCGCCAGTTCCCGGCCGTGGAGCCTTATGGTTCCCCCGGAGGGCGTAAGAAAGCCACTCAAGGCTAATTCCAGGGTTTCAAGCCCACTGTCCCGAACTCCGGCAATTCCAAGGATGGTACCTGGAGAGAGTTTTAAGTCGATCTGTCGTATGAAGGGTCTCCCCGGGACTTCTACAGAAAGCCCTTGCACGACCAGAAGGGGTTCTGAGGATATTCCCCTACGAGGAGGAGGCAGCGATCGGGTATGGGAACTATCCGCACCGAGAGTCCTGTCCTTTACCGGCCTGCTTTCCTTATGAGGATCGATACCGAACATAAGCGCCTGTACGGTTTCATTCTGCAGGGACCGGGCGGATTGGCTCGCCTGGGTTTTTCCCTTCCGCAAAACCGTTACCCGGTCGGCAATCGCCATGGTTTCTTCCAGTTTATGCGAGATGAGCGCCAACCCTTTTCCTTCTGTTCTGAGTAGCCTAAAAAGCGCAAAAAGCCCTTCGGTTTCTCTGAGGGTAAGGACCGCAGTGGGTTCGTCGAAGATGAGGTACTGGGCCTGCCGGAGCAAGAGGGCCAGGACCGCGGTTTTCTGCCGCTGGCTTACGGTGAGATCCCTGGTATCCCGCTCAAGGGGCAGTTCAAAACCCCAGCGCTCTGAAAGGTCCCGGACCTGATTACGGGCCTTTCGAGGGTGCAAAAACCCAGGGAACCCTGGTTCTGCACCGAGTATACACGCTTCCCAGACCCTAAACCCCGGGGTTACATGGGGATGCTGACGGACCATACCGATACCCACGGCCAAGGCATCGGCAGGGCTTGTAAAGCGCTGGGCCTTCATATCTACCCATATCCTACCGGCAGTGGGGGCCATATATCCCGCCATGATGTGCATCAGGGTGGATTTCCCTGCACCGTTTTCTCCGAGGAGGGCGTGTATCTCAGCCCTGTGGAGATCAAAATCGGTAGTATCCAGGGCATGAACCCCATTAACAGGAAAATATTTCTGTATACCCTGCAACTGTACACCTGTTCCCGGTACCCCTTGTAAGGGTATCGCCCTTGTACATACCATGAACGCCTCATTCCTCCAACTGCAAGACCCCTGAACGGATCTGTTCTATCAAGATCCGCTGCTTTTCCCGGATAGGGGCGCTTACGGAAGCCTGATAATCTGAATCCGCCTCAATAAAATCAACGTATCCTTCGGCGACTCCTAAAAGCTCCGCCTTACCAAAGGGAAGGGTGCCATCCAAGAACCGGATGGTTTGTTCATAGGCAGCCTTATCTTGGTACACTACCGCGCTACCTACCACCGTACCAGGCCGTACCCCGTAGCCGTTAGTATCAAACCAGACCACTTTGGCCCCGGCTTCAAAGGCCGCCTGAACCACCCCCTCGTTGGCTCCTCCGGCAATCGTGAGGATTACCTTTACCCCTCCCCGTATCATGTCCGCGGCAAGCTCCGCACCTTTACCCGCATCAAACCAGTTCCCCACTACTCGAAAATCTACGGTACACTTCGGATCTACCTGCTGCGCTCCCTCCCGGTACCCTGGCAGTATCACCTCGTTCATGGCAGGGTATTCCTGACCTGCCACTAAGCCAACCCGAATGCCCGGACTGCTTTCGTGCCCGGCTTCTTTTGCCACCAGGGCCGCGATATGCCCCGCCATATATGCCTGTTCCCGTTGCTTATACCGCAGGGTGTAGATCTGGGGGTTTCCTGTAAGCGCTCCATCCAAAAGGAGAAACCGCTGTTTTGGAAATTTGGCGGATACTGAAGCGGCAATGGCAGGAAGGGATGGATTTGAAGATACGATAAGATCGTAGCTCCCTGAGGCTGCCAAGGCAGTGATCCGACTTTCCCATTCGGCTTGGTTAAACCCACCTTCAATAACCGTAACGGTAATCTTGCGCTGGGAGGTACTTTTTTCTGCAGCCCCCTGTTTGACCCCTTCTGCCAACATCTCATAGATGGGACTTCCCGACATGACTCCAGGAATGAATACCGCGATAGAAGGATGGAGTCCCCGGTCTCCGGATCCTTTTGTGGATGCATCGTTGCTTCCCAGGCCAAACCCCTTGCTACCGCCAACCCATAGCAGCAGCGAAAAAACCAGCATGATTCGCGGCATACCCCGGTATTTCCACGCGTGTTGTTTCATAAAAACTTCCCTCCGGTTACTTAGGGGTAATAAAAAACCCCGGATGAAATCCAGGGTATAGGTGAAGAGGCAAGGCTTCCGAAACCTTCTCATGGTTCATGGGAATCACGAAAGCTCAATTTTCTTCCATCCGGACTATACCGTCGGCACCGGAATCTCACCGGTTCAGTTTAGGGTTTCTCTTTTTCCGTAAAAACCCTAAAGTCGCGGGCTATACCGCCGGTTGGGATTGGTACTCTACCATCGCAATGGTATGCACGCACCCGACCCTGAAAATCGTACCTTCAAGATACTCCATTTACTACGGTGAAGTCAAGGAAGGATCCAGGTATGTCCAGAATCGATAGACGGGTCTCCCTCAAAGGAGCATAGACCCTCCCCTCTTGTTTCTGGGGGGTTCCCCTTGTAATCTTCCCGTATCCGATTTTCTTTTATAGAAGTATATTTTATGGAGGATTTTTCATGGAGAATTTTTTAATTAATACCTTTGAACCACAAGAGGGTCTGTGGTACTGTTGGAACGTGAACGGCGCCTTGGGGTACCTGAAAAAAGAAGGATCCCTCTGGCAAACCGCTTTTCAGGTAGTGCTCTTTAAGGACATGACCGATGATTTCTACGGACCCTACGAGGCGGTTCCCCCAAAAGCGCTTCCCCGCTCGGTTATGGTAGGACCGGGAACCGGCCTTACCCTGCACCCGATGGTGAGTGAAAGACCCTACTTACTACCCATGCAGGAGAAGATCTGCCTGGTTCCCGCTGCAGAAGTTCGTTTGACCCTGCTGTTTCCGCCGGTGTTGTCCTTTGAGACGGTGGATAATCAGCGGATAGCTGCCTTCACGCCCTTCACCTGCTCGGAAGCCTGGTTTGGGGATGATACTGCATCGGGGATGCTCTGCATCTCCCTCCCAGCCCATTGCATCATCTGGGATCATGAGGCGGCCTGCACCGCCCCCCCCGCTTTGATCCGTTGCCCCTTGGTAATCCGGAACCGTTCCAAAACACCGCTTGAATTGGACCGCTTGGCTATTTATACTGAACCTTTGAGCATTTATGAACATGAGGGCAGCTTATGGTCCGATACGGTAGCTTTGGATTCCATCGTCGGGGGGAATATCGAAATGAATGTGCTCCCAGAGACACCCGAATCATACCGGAAGATCCGCGTAGCTGCACGGAACGGCATGAGAGATATACTCATCCGTCAAGGCGCGGACTTCATAAAGAACATAACCAGTCTGTAGGGAGCCATACATGGATACTACCATTCTTTCAGAAGCGGTAACGCAGTTTTCCGAGGAAACCAAGCCTTTGGATCTCATCGTCAGGATCATGCAAACCCTGGTCATGGTTCTCATCATCCTCATCGTGTTTAACCTGATCCAGTTCATTCTGGGGAAGGTCCTCAAGGGCAGGATCAGCGAACAACGCACGTTCATAGTCAAGAAGGGCATCCGGTACACCGGGCTGGTCATGGCAGTCCTCTTTGTCTTTAAAACTATGGGTATTGATACTTCAGCTATCCTGGGAGCAGCAGGAGTTGCAGGAATTGTCTTTGGGTTTGCCGCGCAGACCTCCATGTCCAGTTTTATTTCAGGACTGTTCATCCTCTCGGAACGTCCTTTCCAGGTGGGGGATGCCATTACCGTGAATACCATCACCGGGATCGTCATGTCTATGGACCTGCTTTCCGTGAAGATCCGTACCTACGATAATCTTTTCGTCCGTATTCCCAACGAAACCATCATCAAAAGCAACCTGATAACCGTTACCCGGTTTCCCATACGGCGGATGGATCTCAGCCTCACCGTACCCTATGCGGAAAACCTGGAACGGGTTCGGGACGTCCTTTTGGATGTAGCAGCTCAGAACATCTACTGTCTTGACAACCCCCCTCCCCTTTTCGGGATAGATAAATTCGACCGGACCGGGGTGGTTTTGCTCTTTGGGGTGTGGTTTGAGAAGACCAACTATTGGAACATCAGGAATTCGATACTTATAGGCATTAAACAGCGGTTTGAACAGGAACATATTGAAATCCCTTATCAAAAGATTGATATTTGTATTAAGCAAGATGTTTCGTAATAAGGAGGGATTGGATGGGTGAGCGAAAAAACAACAAGCATAAGGGGTTCAAATTCCCCTTTGGCGGTCCTCCGCTCCCCAATCCCAAACCCTTTGGCGGCTGGAAATTCTCTATCATCTATATTTTGATCCTGGTGGTGGGGATGAGCCTCTTTAACTATGTCTTTATGAAACGGGTGAACCCGACCATTGATTTTTCCGAATTTAAGGCCAAGATCGCCTCTGGGGAGATTAAACGGGTGGAACTTACCGATTCCTATTTTACCGGCTATACTTCCCAGAAAAGGGAACTTCCTCCAGGGCCTTCTATTAGAAACCCCTACATGGCAACAGCAGAGCCGGTGTATCGTACGGTGCCCCTCAATGATCCGGATCTCATCAAGCTCATGGATGAAAAGCAGGTGGCCTATTACGCGGTTTCCCGGGAGGGAAGCGCCATCTTGAATATCATTTTTAGCTGGGTCCTGCCCATTGCCTTTTTCTTTTTCATTTGGCGTTTTCTCATGAAACGTTTGGGAAACATGGGGGGTAATGTGTTATCCGTGGGACAGAACCGGGCGGTGATCGTGGCGGAAGGGGATATTGTTACCCGCTTCTCCGATGTGGCCGGGGTTGACGAGGCGAAGGAAGAACTGGTAGAGGTGGTGGATTTCCTCAAAAATCCCAAGAAATATACCGACATCGGAGGCAAGATCCCCAAAGGGGTCCTGCTCGTAGGGCCTCCAGGGACCGGAAAAACCCTCTTGGCCCGGGCCGTGGCAGGGGAAGCGGGGGTGGCTTTTTTCCGCATGAGCGGCGCGGATTTTGTGGAAATGTTTGTCGGCGTGGGTGCGGCCCGGGTTCGGGATCTCTTCAAGCAAGCCCGGGACAAGGCTCCCTGTATCATCTTCATTGATGAGCTGGACGCCATCGGCAAGAGCCGGATCAATAACATCGCCGGAGGTAACGATGAGCGGGAACAGACGTTGAACCAACTGCTGGTGGAAATGGATGGGTTTGACGCCACGAGCGGCCTCATCATCCTGGCCGCCACCAACCGGCCCGATGTCTTAGATCCGGCTCTGCTGCGGCCCGGACGTTTTGACCGGCAAGTGCTGGTGGACCGGCCTGACCTCAAAGGCCGGGAAGCGATCCTGCGGATTCATTCCAAGGCCGTCCGGCTTAGTCCTCAGGTGGACCTGGATGCCATTGCCCGGCTCACTTCCGGTTTTGTAGGGGCCGACCTCGCAAACATCGTCAACGAAGCGGCGCTCCTAGCGGTCCGAGGAGGGAGAACCCAGGTTATTCAGAAGGACTTTGAAGAGGCTATCGAGAAAACCGTGGCAGGACTCCAGAAAAAGAACCGCATCATATCCCCAGATGAACGCCGGATCGTGGCTTTCCACGAAACCGGCCATGCCTTGATAGCAGCCTTTACCCCAGGTTCAGATCCGGTGCAGAAAATCTCCATTGTGCCTCGAGGTTTTGGAGCCCTGGGGTATACCCTACAAATGCCGATAGAGGACCGCTACCTTATGACTGAAGAGGAACTTCTGGGTAAAATCGATGTGCTCCTCGGCGGCCGGGCGGCAGAGGAACTGATCTTCGGTAAGATCTCTACTGGCGCGGCCAATGATCTCACCAAAGCCACTGATATTGCCCGCCGGATGATCACTGATTACGGCATGAGCAGCCGTTTCAAAAACGTGGCCCTGACCCAGCGCGGGGCAGGGATGTTGGGCGGGCCCCAGGCCTCGGAACCCCTGTTACACCGGGAATACTCTGAAGCAACCCAGCAGTACATTGATGAGGAAATTGCCCATATCCTGGAAAAACAATACGCCCGAGTCAAGGACGAGCTTTCCCACAATAAGGCCCTCCTCAACACCGTAGCAGGTCTTCTCCTGGAAAGGGAATCTTTGGACGAAAAAGAGTTTAAGGACATTATTTCTGGGTGAAGTCGGTTACGTGGCATGAGGGGGGTACGCCGGTTGGGGTTGTGGCAAGAAACACCGGGTTTGTAATACACCGTAGCGACTGGGTAAAGGGGAAGGGGGTTTTCTAGGCCCCTTCATTTTGTATATGGATTATGACGGTATCATTGTAGGCGGAGGCCATGCGGGCATAGAAGCGGCCTTGGCCTTTACCCGCCTGGGATTCACGGGGCTGCTCATCACCCAAAACCCTGACCGGATCGGCGCGCTCTCATGCAATCCTGCAGTGGGGGGACTTTCTAAAGGTAACCTGGTTCGGGAAGTAGATGCTTTGGGCGGCGAAATGGGGAAACTCATTGACACCAGCAGCATTCAGTACCGGATCCTCAACCGTTCCCGGGGGCCTGCGGTACAAGCCCCCCGTGCACAGGCGGATAAATGGGCTTACCAGGCAGCGGCCCGATCCGCCCTGGAAAGCCAGAAGGGACTTTCGATCCTGATGGATACGGTGCTTGACCTTTTAGTGGCAGCATCTCCGGACCGTGTCCAGGGGGTCCTCACCGAGCGGGGGCGCTGCTTCCGCGCCCCGGTGGTGATCCTCACGACCGGTACGTTCATGGAGGGAAAGATCTTTATCGGCGACTATGACGCGCCTCAAGGCCGCCTGGGAGAAGGGGCGGCTCTAGGACTGGGGATCAGTTTGCGGCGCCGAGGGTTTCCCTTGGGTAGGCTCAAAACCGGTACCCCTGCTCGTATCGCGGGGAACAGTATTGATTATGCCCAGTTGGAACGGCAGGATGGCGAAGAACCTGCGCCCTTTTCCTTTGATGTGGACCCTGGGGTCTTGTTAGACCGGCCTTCGGTTCCCTGCTGGATCACCTATACCACGCCCCAAACCCATAGGATCATCCGGGAGAATATCCATCGATCCCCCTTGTACGGCGGTAAAATCCGCGGGGTTGGTCCCCGGTATTGCCCCTCTATTGAAGACAAGGTGATTCGATTCCCGGAACGGGACCGGCACCATATTTTCATTGAGCCTGAAGGTCTTACCACCCATGAAATGTACCTGAACGGCGCCTCCAGTTCCCTCCCGGAAGAGGTCCAACAGGATTTCATCCACAGCATTCCCGGTCTTGAGGAAGCCCGGATCGTGAGACCCGCATACGCCGTGGAATACGATTACCTTGACCCCTTGGACCTCTTCCCCACCTTGGAATCCAAGCGTCTTAAAGGTTTATTCGTGGCAGGTCAGACCAATGGCAGTTCCGGTTATGAAGAGGCCGCGGCTCAGGGTATCATCGCAGGGATCAACGGGGCCATGCAGCTCCGGGGAGAGTCGCCCTTGGTTTTAAGCCGGGCTGAGGCGTATATCGGGGTCTTGATCGATGACCTTACCACCTTGGGCACCACCGAACCCTACCGGATGTTCACCAGCCGGGCAGAACACCGCCTGGTATTACGCCATGACACGGCGGATGTCCGGCTCTCTTCCAAGGCCCGAAAACTGGGCCTTGTGCAGGAACAGCGCTGGGAACGGTTCCAGCGAAAAACCCAAGCCCTGGAGGTGATCCGGGAACTCTTGCGAAACCGCACCGTACCGGGTCTTCGGGAACAGGAGCGTTCCGGCGCTGCCTTGAGTCTCCGGCCTCATGGGGGCGCTACCCTGGAACGAACCTTGACGGACACGGCAGTGCACCTGGAAGAATTGCTCCCCTATGCCCCGGAACTCGCGGCCTATCCCCCGGAATGGCTTAATTCTGCGCGGCTGGATATAAAATACGCGGGGTATTTGGAAAAGGAAACCCGCGCGGTTGCCCGGAACGCCAAAATGGAAGCCATCAAGCTGGATCCGGCCTTAGATTACCGGTCCATCCCCGGTCTTTCCGCAGAATCCAAGGAGAAACTCTCCCAGGTTCAGCCCCTTACCCTGGGCCAGGCCGCCCGGATTCCCGGAGTCCGTCAGGGGGATGTGGCGCTGCTCATGGTATTGGCCCGGACCAAGCACGCACCGGC
>JAIRLU010000123.1 GCA_031259215.1 Treponema sp.
GAATAGAGTTGTTCAAAAACTTCAGTTTTTGAACAAATTCCGATAAAAAACAGCAAAATGCGGAGCATTTTGCAAGACTTGTTCGATAACCAACCGGGTTATCGAACAAGTCCAATGAGCCGGACAGAAACCTGGTGAACCAGCCCTCCCTGCCCGAAGGCTTTCTGGTCTTTTCCTGCCTTGCGGCTTAGTCCCTATATTCAATAGGAAATACCGAGCGATCCCGAGAGAGCAGGGTATTCGGGAAAATGGCCTGGGCTTCTTTCAGAAGCTGCTTCAGGTTGTACTCGGTATAGCGGGGGCTGTAGTGGATTAGGGCGAGCTTTTTCACCTGGGCTGCCGCGGCAATCTGGGCGGCTTGTTCGGCGGTCATGTGCTTTTTCTCCCGGGCGCTTTCCTCGAGGCTCGCTTCGAACATACCCTCACATACGAAGAGATCCGATCCGGCAACTTCTTGGGCTATTCCATAAAAAGGCAAGGTATCGGTTACAAAAGAAAATTTTCTCCCTGACCGGATCGGCCCGAGCACCTCTTCAGGACGAACGTCGGTACCATCTGCAGCCTGTACGGTCTTCCCTGCCTGAAGCTGAGACCAGGAGGGCCCCCGAGGTACTCCCCGGGCCAAGGCCTGCTCTGGGTGGAACTCCCCGGGACGGGGGTTTTCTTCCAAGGTATACCCAAAGCAGGGCTTGGTATGCCGCAGGGGAAAGGCCCGGACATGAAAATCTACTCCCCTATAGACGATACCAGGCTCGGTTATTTCCTGGACCAGGATTTCATAGTTGATGTACATATCCAGTACCCGTCGGTTGGTTTCAATATATTCGGCAATCCGAGGGGGGCCGATAATATAAAGCGGATCCTCCCGGTCCACTTGGGAGGAGAGCATGAGCAAGCCCGGAATACCCGTAACATGGTCTGCGTGGGTATGGCTTATAAAAATGACGGATATTTTTTTCCACCGGAGGTTAAGCCTACGGAGGGAGACCTGGGTGCCTTCTCCGCTATCAAACAAAAACAAGTCTCCTTCCCGCCGCAGCAGTACCGAAGTAAGATGCCGGTTGGGCAGGGGCATCATACCGCCGCTGCCGAGAATAAACGCTTCAAGATTCATCGTGATTGAGTATACCGGTTGGGGAGGAGTAATGCAATGGAAAGTAATCGAGAGCCTGTAGGGGCTTCATGCCTGATATGGTATCTGTTTGAGCTGGGGAAAAGCAGTTCTATGGCAGCGGAGGTATGAGGGTTGTTCTTGATACCGTAAGCGAACATTTTTATACTGAAATCGGAGGTTCGATTATGGTACGTAAAACAGGGTATCTCATCTGGATACTATGCTTAGGGCTTGTGTTCACCGGTTGCCCCGACTTGGGGTATGGTATTTATTATGACGGCAACCAGAACGATGAAGGGTATCCCCCGGATGATCCCCGAACCTATTTCTCAGGAGAGACTGCGGTCATTCTTGGCCCTGGGACGCTTAAAAAACAGGGATGTCAATTTCAGGGTTGGCGGATAAGCGGGGACACTCGGATCTATCAAGAAGGAGAGCAGATTACCATTGAGCAGGGTACTATCATCTTCTATGCCCAGTGGAGTGACCAGGGCTTTTCCTTTCTGTATACTACCGGGGAGGAGGGGCTGACCATTACCGGCGCGGTCAATGTCATACCCTGGATGGATACGCTGTGGGTTCCCTCAGAAATCCAGGGGAAACCGGTTATCCGTATTGGGGATGATGCCTTTAGGGGCTTATATTTAGGGAAGGTATACCTTCCTGAGGGCCTGATCTCTATAGGAAACAACGCCTTTTCACAAAACTGGCTTGCTCAGATTAGGATTCCCGACACGGTTACCCACATCGGTTCCATCGCCTTCCAGGGTAACAACCTGCAAAGCGTCACCCTGGGCCGTATGCTTACCAGCATCGGAGACTATGCCTTTGACCGCAATGAGATAACTGAGCTTGATATTCCCCCACAAATTACCACCATAAGCCCTGGAGCTTTTAGTCATAACGACCTTACCCGTATCACCATAGGCAGCCATGTTACCATTAGCAGTGACAGTTCCCTCGGGCGCTATGGCGCCTCCTTCCGTAGCTATTACAACGAGGAAAAAGGAAAAAAGGCCGGTGCTTATGTATATTTTGAAAAAGATAATTCGTGGAAGGAAGTGATAGACTGAAACAAGAGCTACTGGGCAACCCCAGGCAGCTTAGTTTATATCCACCAGGGTACGCAAGCGGAATCATCGGAATATACGCAGACCTGCAACAGGGGGATTCAGGGGATATGCTCCTCATGAGTAAGCAGCGTATTACCCTCAGATAGCGGGGGCGTACCTTTTTGGGCATGCTCAAGCCCCAGCATCAAACCCGTTACCCTTTGTTTATTCTCATCAGATAATTGAAGAAATTTAACTCGTAGCTGATCAACCGATGGTTGATCTGGTTTTTTAGTAACCATCGTCATCCCCTTTTTATAAAACTCTTTTTGAGAGTCATAGTACTATATTATGAGAGTATTGTCAATAAATATCATTTCCACCCCAGGGAAAGGTCATGTACCATGAGATTGCTTTATATATAAGCATGTACCCAGTGACCTGCATTAGTTCTAGGCCAATCTATTTCCTTAATGCTACACGGAAGTAAAAAAGTACCTACCCTTACCCTATTCCTACCATTCCTCCTGGATATGCAAAGAGAACCCCCCAGGATCCTCTCGTAAATCCCCTAGATTTTGGCAAAGAACTACTGGCATAGTGAGTTTCTTTATGGTATCCTTCATAGTACTGGAGATTGTATGTCCGTTAATGAACGTATCAAAGCCGTACGACATTTCTTGAAACTGCCCCAAATAAAATTTGCTAAAGCGGTTTATATATCCAACGGGTACTTGGCAGAAATAGAATTGGGGAACCGTCGGGTAAACGAGCGGCTTATTCAACTGATAAGCTCTATTTTTGGGGTAAACAAAAGATGGCTGCAAACAGGGGAGGGTCGGATGTTTAATACCGCCACAGAACATAATCTGGAACGGGTTACTACCCTTTTCAAAGAACTGAATCCCGAGTTTCAAGACTATGTACTCAAGCAAATCGATCAACTCCTGGAACTGCAAAATCGCGGTGCCGGTGAAGGTGCTCCATAATTCTACCGCATGATAGTATATGCCAGCAGGTCTGAAAGACGCCTTAGGAACGGACAGACCCACGGGGGGGAGCGGATTTATTAGGTTCAAAAACACCCAGGCCTGGTAACCCGTGATTGAGGTCTTGCAGGAAGCATGCGGTGGAAGAACACCTGCTTGAGGTGAACCCGGTGATGCAGCGGAGCGGTCCCTTGACAGGGGATCTTTTTTATTCTACTATTCTGTGAAATATTTCACAGAATACACTGAAAATGGCAAAAAATAGGAGAAAATATGAAACGGGTATACAACTTTTCCGCTGGGCCTTCGATGTTACCCCTCTCAGTACTGAAACAGGCCGCCACGGAAATGACCGATGCCTATGGATCAGGCCAATCGGTTATGGAGATGAGCCATAGATCTGGCGATTTTAAGCCGGTCATCGAAAAAACTGAAGCCTTACTCCGTTCCCTCATGGGAATACCTGCACACTACCGAGTGCTATTTCTGCAGGGAGGGGCTTCTCTCCAGTTTTCCATGATTCCCCTCAACCTGGCAGGGACAGAACCAGGAGCCCCGAAAAAAAAGGCCACCTATGTGGAAACCGGTATTTGGGCAAAAAAGGCTGCAGCAGAAGGGGCCAAATACGTGGATCTGGTTCTGGGAGCCTCTTCCCAAGACCGGGCTTATACCTATATCCCCCGGCCTCCGGCCCCGCATCCGGAAGATGCCTATTATCACCTCACCCTGAACAATACCATCGTGGGTACCAGGTGGACGGAGTTGCCCCAAACCGGTACAGTCCCCTTGGTGGCAGATATTTCCAGCAGTATCCTTTCAGAGCCGTTGGAGGTGTCCCGGTTCGGGTTACTCTATGCAGGGGCCCAGAAGAACCTGGGACCTGCAGGAACCACGGTGGTGATCATCCGGGAAGATCTGCTCGGTAAGGCCCCGTCTTGGATCCCGGTGATGCTCCGTTACGATATACACGCACAAGAAGCTTCCCTATACAACACCCCCCCCTGTTATGGGATCTACATCATGGGATTGGTTCTGGAATGGCTCAAAGCTTTGGGAGGCGTTCCTGCTATAGCTGAACTGAACCGGAAAAAGGCGGCCTTGTTCTATGGGTATCTGGACCATTCCCGGCTGTTCCGTTCCCCAGTAGAACCGGCCTTCCGCAGTCTCATGAACATTCCCTTTGTAACCACAGGAGAGGACCCGGTGGAACGGGCGAACCTGGAGACTCGGTTTGTCCAGGAAGCCGCGGCTCAGGGGCTGGTGAATCTCGCAGGACATCGTTTGGTAGGGGGTATGCGGGCAAGCCTGTACAATGCCATGCCCATAGAAGGGGTCCAGGAGCTTATCCGGTTTATGGAACACTTTGAAGAAAAGGAAAAAGGGGGAATCCATGTTTCGTATACAAACCATGAATAGAATTTCTCCTCGAGGGCTTGAACTCTTTCCCCGAGACCGGTATGAAGTGGCGGGCGAACTTCCCCATCCTGATGCTATCTTGGTGCGGAGCGCAGATCTGCATGAGGTGAAGATCCCTGATACGGTTAAGGCCATAGCCAGAGCCGGTGTAGGGTATAACAATATTCCGATTGAGACTTGCAGTAACCGGGGGGTTGTAGTTTTTACTACCCCTGGGGGAAATGCCAATGCCGTAAAAGAACTGACCTTAGCTGCGCTTTTCATTGCTTCTAGGAATATCCTCCAGGGAACTGCCTGGGCTGCTGCCTTGGCGGATAAGGCCGATGCCGTACCGGATCTGGTTGAACAGGGGAAGGCTCAGTTTGAAGGGCCGGAAATCCGGGGTAAGATCTTGGGAGTGGTAGGTCTTGGGGCTATTGGCGTGATGACCGCCAACGATGCCCTGGCCTTGGGTATGGAGGTGATAGGCTACGATCCCTACATATCGGTAGACGCTGCCTGGAACCTCTCTCGGCAGGTAAGCAGGGCAGATACCTTGGAAGGACTCCTCGCCAAATCAGATTACGTGAGCCTCCACCTTCCTTTGACGGATACTACCCGGGGACTTTTTAACGCGGAGAAATTCCGGTATATCAAGCAAGGGGCCCGGCTCATCAACTTTGCCCGGGGAGGATTGATCAATGAAGGAGATATCATCGCAGCCTTACAGGCAAAAAAAATAGCCCTCTATGTAACCGACTTTCCTTCTGCAGAACTCCTCGCCTGTCCCCAGGCAATCTGTCTCCCCCATCTAGGGGCCTCGACTCCAGAAGCAGAGGATAATTGCGCGGTGATGGCAGTACGGCAGCTCATGGACTTCCTCGAAACCGGGACCATCAAGAATTCGGTCAATTTTCCCCGGTGTTCCTTGGAACAGCGCGCTCCCTACCGACTGCTGGTGGCAAACCGGAATATTCCCAACATGGTCGGTCAAATTACCACCATCCTTGCGAAAGAAGGAATCAACATTATGGACCTGATTAACCATCACCAAGGGGAATATGCCTATAACATCATTGATACGGAACAACAGATACCCCTCGTTGCTCTGGAACAGATCATCGCCGTGGAAGGGATTATCCGGGTGAGGAGTATACGAGGATAAAGAAACCGGAAAGATTGCTGCGACTTAGGGACCCCACAAGCCTCGTTTACCGTTTCGGGCAGCCTGTTCCAGGTCTTTGAATTCTTCTATAAAGTGGAAGGTATATGAAACATAGGCATAGCCGTAGCCCTCTTGAATCAAGGCGGCGTTAAAGCAGCGGCCTTCCGGGGTATAGATATACGCGAGCAACCGGCCATACCGGTCCCGCAGTTCCCAATCAAAGGCGAGATAGACCTGCGTACCGAGCAGCCGTGCTTTGGTAAAGTCGCTGGCCTCCTGGCCGAAGCGCTCCACCGGCTTATGGGGATGGACCGTTTCCGGGGTATCCACCCCCAGCATCCTGATGGTCTCCACGGTTTTTAGCTCAGGGGGAGGATTGGGTATCCGCACCCGTAGGGTGTCGCCGTCCACATGACCCACCACGTCCGCGGGGACCATCTTGCTTGTGTCCCCAGGGCTGCTGCGGGTGAGGGCGGTCTTATTGAGCCGGTAGAGGGCCTTTTGAGGCATGGTTGAAGGCCCGGCCTGAGCCGCTATCGGCGGCTTACACACCGCACAGGCTTCATAGCCGGATTTGAGGGCGTCTTCCAGGGATACTGCAATCTTTGAACGGCTTAAGGAGGTACAGTCCTCCCGGTGATACTTGCTTCCCGAATTGGTAACATACACCGTGGTATTCCCGGATCCTAACAAGAACAAGCCGCTGAGGATACTGATGATTAACCTGGGGATCACGAGACGGTTTATGGTAACTGGTTTCATGTTCACGATACTCTTGCTCAAAAAGAATAGAATAAGTATACTGAGTTTATTGCTATGGGTAAAGGAGCTTTTCATAGACCAGGGATAGGCCTCTTCTGCGTACTGATCCTGGGGATCCTATTGCCCTATCCCCTGCAAGCAGATTTAGATGCCTTTAAAGACCATATTGAAGAAACAGAAAAGAACCATGCAGAAACCCAAACCGGGGAGTCTGAAGAGTCTGATTCTTCAGACGATGGGAGCAGTTCCTTTGCCCTCTTCTTCTTGAAACTATTCGGATGGATATGGCTCTATAATAATGCCTATCTATACTACGGAACCTATCCCTATTGTCCAGAGGGATACATTCAGCGGTCTCCCATACCCGTTTCAGGGGATCCCCTGAGACGGATATGGGAGACCGCTGAAGCGGAGGCGGGTAAATATTATTGGTTTTCCACCGGTCTCAGCGCTTTTTATTTACAGGACATGGGAGGAGGTTCCTGGGTTTCTTTCAGCGGCAATGGGTATAAATTTATCGGGCCTTATGGGGATATATTCCTTATAAGCGACGGCAAGACCTTCTTGAATGGCATTCGGGCCGGGCTTCATTTCTCGCTGTTACAGTTTAACCCTTTTAATGCCAGCCTGTACCTCCAATACCAGCTATGGACCGGGCTGCTATTCCGGCACAGCGGGGATTTCGGCCTGGAATTCCGGCTGTATCCGGTAAAACCCCTGACCTTGCGAGCTAAAGTAGGCATCCAGGCGTTTGAGTTTTTCTCCCTGGGAGAAGCAGAACTGGAAGCGGGGTTCATGTTCAAAGCCTGGGAGGGTTTTGCCGGATACCGGTGGTGGACCCTAACAGAAGAAGCATCCCCGGAACAATCCTTTTCATGGAACGGGCCCTATCTCGGTATCCGGCGGTATTTTTAAGAAAGTCCATTGCTTAACGGGAGATGCGATCAAGAGACATGACCCACGAACTCATGGTTTCTCATTGCAATAGCGAACAAGCAGTTCGTAGGTACCGGTTCTAAATCACCCAATCCCAGAACACGTTCTGATCCACTTCTTCCTTTTCGCTCCGATGCTGATCATCGAGTTTGTACTGCAGCTCAGGGTTTTTCACACTCACCTTGGTCTTTTCCGGTATGGATTTGGTTACGAAGGCGTTACTCCCTATTACCACCCCCTCGCCGATCACGGTGTCTCCCCCCAGGATGGAAGCGCCGGAATAGATGGTTACGTGGTTTTCGATGGTGGGATGACGCTTTATCCCTTTAAGGGTTTGACCGCCTCGGGTGGAGAGCCCGCCCAGGGTAACCCCCTGGTAGATCTTCACATAATGACCGATAATCGTTGTTTCTCCTATCACCACACCGGTACCGTGGTCGATGAAAAAGTGATGACCGATGGTCGCCCCTGGGTGTATATCAATGCCCGTAACGCCGTGGGCGTGTTCCGTCAGGATCCGGGGGATCAGGGGAACCGCCAGTTCGTAGAGTATATGGGCCAGGCGGTACACGGTAATCGCATAGATTCCTGGATAGGACGAGATGATTTCGTCCAGGCTGTACGCAGCAGGATCCCCGTCATAGGCAGCGGAAACATCTGCGGCGAGGTTTTCCCGGACCTCAGGTAGCCGGGATAAAAACTGAAAACAAATATCATCGGCCTTGTCGGCTAGTATCTCCCCTTCCAGTCCGGCATAATTGCCGCTGTGGTGCAAGGCCCGGGCGATCTGTTCTTTCAGAATGTACGCTACCTCTTCCAGCATATCCCCGGTGTAGTATTCCACCGAAGAAGCGGAAATATTTTTCTTGCCGAAATAGCCCGGGAAAATGAGGGATCGCAGTTTTTCCACGATCTCTATGACGCGGCTGCGGTTAAGGAGATTACCCGAATCAATCTTGATAATTTCCTCATGGGCCATATAACTTTTGGTGAGCAATTCGGTGAGGTATTTAAGACGGCTGACCGTGGTATTTTCCATGTATTCATTCCCTTCTGCCGGTCAATGCATAGAGGGCCTCCGCCAAGCGGTCCAGTTCCTCAAAGGTATTGTAGAATGCCACCGAAGGCCGCACGGTTCCCTCTAGGCCGAGAAAGCGCAGGACCGGCTGGGCGCAGTGATGGCCCGCGCGGACCGCGATGCCTTTGGTATTAAGGAACTTTCCAACCTCTTCGTTGGGGTATCGGTCCAGCACAAAGGAAAGGACACTGGCCTTATGCGGGGCGGTCCCCACAAGGCGTAGTCCCGGCACACCGGCAAGGGCCTTCATGCCGTACTCCACCAGTTCCTGCTCCCAGCGGGCGATGTGTTCCATGCCGATGGCGTCCACATACGCTAGCGCCGCGCCAAGCCCCACCGCATCTGCGATGTTTCCGGTCCCCGCCTCAAACTTGGCGGGAGGCCCCTGGTAGAGGGTCCGCTCAAAGGTAACATCCGCAATCATGTTCCCCCCGCCCTGGTAAGGCCGGGCTGCTTCTAGGACCTCCTTTGTTCCGTAGAGGACCCCTATACCGGTAGGGCCGAAGATCTTATGCCCTGAGAAGACATACCAATCGGCATCCAAGGCCGAGACATTAACCGGCAGATGGGAAACGGCCTGGGCGCCGTCGATGAGGATCCGCACCCCCTGGGCATGGGCAAGGGCCGCCAATTCCGCTACGGGCGTAATCGTCCCTAAGGCGTTGGACACCTGGCTTACCGCGACAAAACGGGTACGGCGGTTGAAGAGCTTTTCATACGCGGAAAGGATGAGCTGGCCTGTCTGATCGATGGGAGCCACCCGGATACAGGCGCCGGTTTCTTCGGCGATAAGCTGCCAAGGAACGATGTTGGCGTGGTGTTCCAGCATGGTGAGGATGATTTCATCACCAGGTTTGAGGAACTGTTTCACATAGGCCTGGGCCACAAGGTTGATGCCTTCGGTAGTGCCCCGGACAAAGACGATGTTCTCCGGGGACGGCGCGCCGATAAAGCGGGCGATGGTTTTTCTCGCTTCCTCCAGAGCGTCGGTGGCCCGGGCCGCCAAGGTATGAGCCGCCCGGTGGACATTGGAATTCTCCTGTTCGTAAAAATGCGTTAACCTGTCGATGACCGCCCTGGGGCGCTGGGTAGTAGCCGCATTGTCCAACCACACTAGGTCATGGCCGTTTATCTGTTTCCCCAGAATGGGAAAATCCCCGCGGATAGCAGCCAGGCTTTTGTTCCCCACAGAGCGGGACAGGGAAAGGTCTGCAGGACGGGCCGTAGGCAGCAGAGGGAACTCCCTTTCCTTGGCCCCCACGGGAAGCACCCGAGGGACCACCGCGTCAGGCTGCGAGCCGGGAGGTGCGCCGCTCCAGGGCAGCTCCGGGAGGGCAGCGAACGCCGGGGGCGTTGCGGGGTCCTCCCCGCAGAGGGGGGTGGGCCGCAACGGAGGCAGCGCAGCTGCCGGAGTGCGGCCCAGGGGGGAGACTTCCCCCCTTCCTCCTAATTCAGGAAACCACACCGAAGCCCAGGAAGCGATCTCAGCCTCTGAAGGCAGGCCATAAGCACCGGGGCCGTACCCGGCAGGATCAGACGGGGTTCTGGGTATAGTCATAGTAATCACCGACTTCTACGTCTTCCAAGACCGCCAGCGCATCTACCGCAAGGATAGCCGCGGAGCAATAAACCGAGAGCAGATACGAGGCGACGCCCTTGTCGTCTATGCCCCGGAACCGTACCGAAAGGCCCCGGGACTGTTCATTAGGAACGCCGGTCTGGTACAGGCCGATGACGCCCCGTTTTGCTTCGCCGGTACGGACCAAGAGGATGTTAGTCTTTCCGGTTTTGGCCTTGGGATTTTTGAGGCCGTCCACAAACAGTTTATCCGTGGGAATCAGGGGAATGCCCCGCCAGGCGATGAAGGTTCCTCCTGCCAGCGTTACCGTTGCCGGCGGCACACCGCGGCGAGTGCACTCCCGTGCAAAAGCGGCAATGGCCCGGGGGTGGGCCAAGAAGAAGGAGGGTTCCTTCCACACTTTGGTGATGAGCTCGTCCAGGTCGTCAGGCATGGGCCGGCCATAGCGGGTCTGGATGCGCTGGGAATCCACGGCGTTTTTGAGGAGGCCGTAGTCATCGCTGTTGATGATCTGGCTTTCCTGCCGTTCTTTGAGGCTCTCCACGGCCAGACGGATCTGTTCCTGGGTCTGATCGTAGGGGGAACTGTACACGTCCTGGATCGTAGTATCCACGTTGATAATCGTAGCAATAGAACTCAGGCGGTACTCCCGAGGCTTGGACTCGTACTCAATGTAACCCTGAGGTATATCCACCTTTTTGGGATCCTGGCTGCAAAGCACGTCCAGGGGCGTATCACCCTCCACTACCCGGTTCACCCGGTAGATACCCGCTTCAAGGCCCTTGAATTCCAAAACCCTGCTGAGCCACTTGGGGGTCAGGGCACCGTACTGGGGAGGCGTTTTGGTAACATTCGCAAGCTGATATGCCGCGTCCCGCCCCAATGCAGGTAGTATCTTGTCTGCCATAATTCATCTCCTTGCATAATGCAAAAAATTGTAATAGAGCCGTCCGCAACCGCAGTTGGGAAACCGGTTCAACATATCCGTCCCGGAATATCCGGTTTTACTAAGTCCGCGTTCCGGGTTTTGGTGGTGGGCGAAAAAGGTTGTTCGCCTGTTCCTTCCCGCTATAATTCGTTTACTGACCATACTTTAGCACGCTCTTTACCAAGTACTCCACACCTTTCGCCCACTACCCGGGTTTTTAACTCCTCGTTCCGGGTTTTTAACTTCGCGTTCCAGGTTATTAACTCCTCGTTCCGAACTAATAGCTCCTCGTTCCAAGTTATTAACTTCACGTTCTGGGTTTTTAACTCAGGTTACGCGCCGTACCTAGAAAGCGGCCTTCCCGTAACATGCGTTAATAAACGGGAAAACTGCTATCCACTTTTTGCGCCCAGCCATGCACCCCGTCCCGGAGGTTGAGGAGGCGGCCGGTATACCCCGCTTCCCGGAGCGCCCGGATAGCAAACACGCTGCGCTGGCCGATTTTACAGATGAACACCGCATCCACCCGGGGATCGAACTCATCAATGCGGCGGGCCATCTGTCCCAGGGGTATGGGCTTGGCCTGGGGGAATTTGACGATGGCCCGCTCGTGGGGTTCCCGGATGTCGATGATCTGCAAAGCATCCCCCGCGTCCAAACGGGCCTTCAGTTCCTCCGGCTCAATGATCTCTACCGGTTTTTCCTCCTTTTTAAGCCCGCAGAACTGTTCGTAATCAATGAGTTCGTGGATCGTCGGATTGGCCCCGCATATCGGACAGGCAGGGTCTTTGTCGATCCGCAGTTCCCGGAACTGCATCTTCCAGGCGTCAAAGAGCAGGAGCCTTCCCGCAAGGCCCGCGGATTGATTGGACGAATTCGTACCGGAGCCAACAATGAGTTTGATCACTTCGTTGGCCTGAATCGTCCCTATCATACCCGGCAGCACCCCTACCACGCCGCCTTCCGCGCAGGAAGGGACCAGTCCCGGCGGCGGCGGTTCAGGATACAGGCAGCGGTAACAGGGCCCCTGTTTCGCGTAAAACACCGAGGCCTGTCCTTCAAACTGGAAAATGGAACCGTACACATTGGGGATCCCCAAAAGGACGCAGGCGTCGTTCACCAGGTAACGGGTCTGGTAATTGTCGGTACCATCGGCCACCACATCATACTCCTTCAAAATCTCCAGGGCGTTTGCACTGGTGAGCATGGTATTGTAGGGGATCACCTGACAATAGGGATTGATACTCTTGATGCGATCTTGAGCGGAAGCCACCTTTGGCCGCCCCACATCCCGGGTCCCGTGGATCACCTGCCGCTGAAGATTGGACTCTTCCACAAAATCAAAGTCCACAATCCCCAGGGTACCCACTCCGGCAGCAGCCAGGTACAGGAGCAGCGGTGCGCCCAGGCCCCCGGTTCCCACCACGAGCACCCGGGCCGCCTTGAGCCGCCGTTGCCCCGCTACCCCTATCTCGGGTAAAAGCAGGTGCCGGCTGTAGCGGCGGATTTCCTCGTTGGTAAGTTCCGGGAGTTCCCGGGGGAACTCCCGGTCTTGCAGCACCGGTTCCATCAACAGAGGCCCCCCGCGATTGCCGGGACCAGCATGATGGTACCCCCATCGGGAAGAGGGGTGTCAAGGCCCTTGAGTTTTTTGATGTTCGTCTCCCCCACAAACACATTGATGAAGGAACGCAGCCCCCCGCCCCCATCCTGGTAGAGGTGCTGTTTTAGGTCCGGGTAGGCTTGAACCAGCGCGGTCAGTGCCGCGCCCACCGTCGCCGCCTCAACGCTTACGTCTCCCTGGCGGTCTGTAAAGTTCCGCAGGGCCGTGGGTATCTGAATAGTTACCGCCATATAATTTCCTCCTCAATAAAAGCGCTTCTGTCCGCTGCGAGTTCCCAACTGGTCAGGACCTCTGCCCTGCCCTCTTTCACCGAAACAATGAGGTAGGAGTAAAAGGGCAGGGCCTGTTCCCGGTCGTAGTCCGAAGGCCGGGCAAGGTGATCCGGATGGGAATGGTAAATTCCGATGATGTCTAGGTTTAGGGTCCGGGCTTTTTTTTCGGCCCCCATAACATCTTCAGGGTTTATGCTGAAACGGTGGTACTGTTCCTCTGCTTCCCGGGCGTTATCTATGGGGATGAGGATTTCCGTCTTTCGCGCCCCGGCCTCCGTAACTCTTCCCAGAACAAAGCCGCAGCATTCATTAGGATAGGCCTTTTCCCCCTCATCCGTGATGACTTGCCGTAGATCCACGGGGATTTCAAGCATGAAAGCCCCCTCCACCGGAGAATCCCGCCAAATCTTCCCCCCAATCCCAAAAGGAATCCGATACGTACCGGGTCCCGGTATCGCACAAAACCGTAACCACCACGGAAGATACGGGCAAAGTTTCCGCCACCATAAGCGCGGCCAGCACATTGGCCGCGGAACTCACGCCGGTATATATCCCCTCCTCCCTTGCAAGCCGCCGGGCTATGGTATAGGCCTGCTCCGTATTCACTTCGATAAACCGGTCGGCTTGTTTCTCGTCGTAAAAACCAGGCTTGATGGTACTGGCCATGTGTTTGGTTCCTTCAATACCGTGAAAAGGGGAATCCGGCTGCACGGCAATCACGGTAACCCTGGGATTCAGTTCCTTGAGCCGCTGGGAAGTCCCCATAAAGGTACCGGAAGTCCCCATCCCGCAGATGAAGTGGCTCACCCTGCCCTGGGTCTGTTCCCAGATTTCCAAACCCGTACCCGTATAATGAGCCTTCCAGTTGGCCTCATTATTGTATTGGTTGGGATAAAAGTATTTCTTTGGATGGGCTTCCGCCTCATCCCGGGCCGCGAGATACGCGCCGTCAGAACCTTCCAAGGGGCTCGTTTCCACAATTTCCGCACCATAGTGGCGGATGATCCCTTTCCGTTCCGCCGAGGCATTGGCGGGAAGGAACAGTTTAACCGGAAATCCCAGGGCTGCCCCCACCATCGCATAGGCGATACCCGTATTTCCACTGGTAGCGTCGATGATCGTCTTGCCGGAGACCAGTTTTCCATCAGCCAGCGCCTTCAGGATCATGGCCTTCACAGCCCGGTCTTTAACCGAGCCTGAAGGGTTACCAAATTCCGCCTTGCCGTAAAGCCTAAACCCGGCGGGTCGGCCTCCACCGGGCTTGAGAGAGATTTTTGATAATTCCAAAAGGGGCGTACCCCCCACTGTATCCAGTATATGCATATATCCAATCCATGTATTTATCCGATAGACATAATAGGATAGTGTCAAAAAAATAGTATGTCAATGCCCGCCAGCGGGTTTAATGCCCCTGTAGGGCAGTGGTGATAAGCCATCAAATCTTATTATGAGATTAAATCATTATATAATAATGATTTATATTATAAACTATTTACTTATTGTGCATAGAATGAGCATAAAATATTTTGGATTTTTTCGACAAAAAGGTACTGTTACTACCCTATTAGGATTTCATTACGAACAAGACACCGGATAGCTGAGGGCCTTCAAGCTGGGGATGTGCGGCTTGTAGCCGACCCCCTCCACTATCCATTTGATAGTATCGGCTTGTACATCCAGAAAGAAAAGAACTTTTTCATCCTTTCCCTCCTGAATAAATTTAAGCCCCCCATGACGGCTTTTTACCAAA
>JAIRLU010000166.1 GCA_031259215.1 Treponema sp.
CCAGCCCTTAAGCAATGGGGACTTAAAACACTTGACTGACCTGCTTTCCACGGTGAAGCACGGATCGGTTACGTTGATTATTCAGAATGGCAAAGTCGTGCAGATCGAAAAAAATGAGAAATTCAGGTTCGTATGAGGGATAATTTTATGGAAAGAATTGTACATTCGAGAAAAAGAGAGCCGGATTATCAGCGCATCATGATCGAAAGAATTAAAACGCTGCAAAACGGCCGTATCTCCATAATCAAGCAGGATGGAAAAATTATTCAGATTAATGTGTCTGATTTAATTTCCCTTCCCGCTAAAGAACCAATTGAAGGTCCCGGAATTGATGGGTAACCAGCTTTATCCAAGGATTGGAACAATCAGACCGGGAACCGGTACAGCAATTTTACATGTAACCCTATACATGGATTTTTGGGCAAATGCAATGCCTTTTTCCAGAGAGTACATTTCATCCATAAACCATCCCAGGACTTCCTGAATTTTCCGGTCCCGGGCATCCTCCTCTCCTACTGGTTTTTTGCCTGATATCTAGGTGCCGTTTCTCACTTGTTTATTGGACTTGTTCGGTAACCTGGTTGGTTATCTCACAAGTCTTGCAAAATGCTCCGCATTTTGCTGTTTTGTATCGGAATTTGTTCAAAAACTGAAGTTTTTGAACAACTCTATTCAAGATGCCTCGGATCTCCAGTTCACTATATGCCTTCAGAACATAGAAAAGGGGACTCCAGGGCATCGGCGTTTACTTTTTTAATGCTTTACCATATCTGACAGTTATAGAAGGCATAATTCCCTCACCGGTGCAAAAACAATCATTCCTGAAAGCCTCCAAGCATCCCGAAAAGTAGCATACAGGGAATCAGCACAATACCATTGCCTGAGCTTGGCCTCCTGTCTTTGTCGCGCTCAAATTCCCCAAGCAGTCTGCTGGAACAACCCTACCTACCGGGTTTTACCCCTTCAATAGAGAACCTGGAGGGACCACTCCTCCCAAATCCTCCGCAGGTACAGCAACCCACCGTAATTCAGCATCGCTTTTCCGCAGGTACAGCGGGCCTGAAAAAACTTCGCTTCTCGCCCGAAGTTCTTGTATAAGCTCCCCGTTCCCTGTTGGGAACCTTCTTTGTGCAAGCTCCACAAGTTCCTTGCCCCAACCCTTGTTACCCCAGGGGTCCAGCCGGATCTGCTCCTTAATATCAGGGGCAGCGGAAAATAATGCGTTTAATACCGATAGTACCCTCTCCCCGTCAGGGCCGGTAAGCAGGATACCCCTCTCGCGTGTTCCGGGAGCATTTTCTTGGGTGTTTTTGCTCTCCTGAACAATAAGCTCGGCGATCCGGGCAGGAGCCACGTCCAGGTACTCGGTAATCCGTTGCTCCTTTCGATAGAAGGCGGTAAAATAACACTGTCTTTTGGCATCTAGCACCGGAATGACCATACCGGGCCATAGGGAACAAGAAAGGGCCATACAATCCAGCGTAGGGACGGTAAGGAGCGGTATCTTCAGAGCCAGGGCCATCCCCTTGGCCGCAGCAAAACCAATACGGAGACCGGTAAACGAACCAGGGCCTTTCATGCAGACCACTAGGTCTACATCACTCGGTTTAAGCCCTGCGGTTTTGATGAGGTGGTCGCTTACCTCCATGAGCAGTTCCCCGTGCCGCTGACCTGCAGCTATTTCAAAATACCACTGTTCCTTTTGGGTGGAAAAAGCTCCGGCAACGAGGGCAACCGACAACATAGAGGTAGCCGTATCCAAGGCGATGATAGTCACTCAGGCATATTCCTTAGGGTAATCAGACGTTGGTCTTGTTCTTGTATGGTAATCTCCACGATGAAGGCATCTTTTGGTATGGATTGAGGTATCCGTTCACTCCATTCAATGACCGTAACTCCTGGTCCATAGAGCAGCTCTTCTGCACCGAGACTACTGAAATCCGCATCCCCTTCAAGCCGATAGGCATCTATATGGTAGAAGGGAAGGGTCCCTTGATATTCGGCAATCATCGTATAGGTAGGACTGGTAACTTCCTCCTGTACCCCAAGCCCTCGGGCAATACCTTTGGTCAAATACGTCTTCCCGACTCCTAAACCTCCCCGAAGGGCAACCACACTGCCCTGATGCAGCCAACGGGCAAGCCCTTCTCCTACAGCCATAGTTTCTTCAGGAGAAGTGGTAGTAATTTTATAAAGGGAGTTCACCATGACTATCAAGTTTATCGATAAATTGTTTTAATTCCCTGATGAGGGGAACCAGAGGATAATCAACCGGCGCCGCAATAGTAACTAAGATTTCCTTTTGACCGGTAGGCTTGATTTCAATAGAAAAATCAATAGATCGCTCTACGAGTTTATTCATCACCTGTAGAACCGCAATACCTGAAAAAAACATACGGTAATATATAGGAACATCTTTTCTGATAATGTCTTTAATTTCAAGTACTTTCATGTGATTATCTTACCTGCTTTCATACCTTTAGGTCAATTCGTCTTTTACCGTAGTATACAGTTTCAACAAACGCGGAGAAAGCTCATATTCCGCTAAATCTCCTACCAAGACTACATCCTGCGCCGTGTAGGCGGCTAAAAGTTCTTTAAGGGTGGCGCTGAATTCGCTAATGAACCCATAAAACGGAAGCGTATCTATGGATAGGGTCTCCAAGGCAAGCCCTTGTACGCACAACAGCTTTAAAAGCCGAAACAGCTTCTCCGCGGCATGGGAAAAGAGTTGTACTGTTTCTGCGGCCCTGCGGTCTTTGCCGGTTTGAATATCCAAGGGGAGTTCCTCAAGTCGGGCTGCAATGCTCGAAATCAACGTACTGGCCTGGTGGAATTCCGTGCTGGGATCTACCAATTCCCGTATTCGTTCATCCAGGAGGGTATGCATCTTGGCAAGCAGCATCTCCCCGGAAAAGGCTTTCTGAAGTAATGCATAGATATCGGGAATTTGTTCAGATACAAAGTTGGCCGCCGCACTTGCTTCCCATCCATCCTGGATACCCTGCCGATCTTCAAAAGAACTGTTTTCATAAGCCCTAAGCGCCTCCTGGCTATTATACAAGGCTTCAAGGGCAAGCTGCGGCAATGTGCTGATGGTAATATCAAGGCGCTCTATGTCTTTCAGATCCTGTTCAAAAACTGCTGCTACCAATTCACCGGTGATGATGGAGCCGTTTATGCGTAAACCACTGATACGGTTTTCGGATCCTCCAAGCCACGCTTCAATGCCCGCTAAAACCTCTCCTAGGGTCTTTTCCGATTCCAGGGTAATACCTGCAGGTTGCTCGTTAATAAATATATCCATTACCTCGTATTACCCTGCTGACTAAACTGATCCAGGGATGATGACATCCGTTCCATGCGATTATAGGCTCCTTCCATCTGGCCGTATTGATTTTTAAGACTCGCTTCTTTGAGGGCAAGCTGCCGTTCTAAGGTCTCTACCCGCCGCTGTTCCTGATTTATCTGGGAATCTATCCTTCCACTTTTGAGGGCGATTATACCTCCTGTTTCCACGAATGGTTTAGTCAGGGTTTCAAAGGCATAGGCAATCCCTGAATCCACAATGAAATCTCCATTAGTATCGGAACCAAAAAGCTGGGCAATAGCAGGTAAATTAGTTTGTAATGCCCCATCCAAGGCTTTCTCATTGATTTCCAAATAGCCCCGGAGCCGTGCAGGATCATACCCGCTACTGCTTCCCCCTCCCCGGATATCCGTACCGATCCCTATCTGGGCTAATAAGGCAAGATCCCGGTTTGCTGAAGTAGGATAGGTTGCTGCCGCAGCCCTTTGGAGACTGGTCTTAAATTGACCCAAGATAGAATCCCCCATAAAAACCCCTAAGCGTTTGCGTAGATCCGCTTGTTCCTCCTCTGAAAGGTAGGAAAGCTCTTGAATAACCCGCTCGTCATTACGGGTGAGGACATTAAGATCCGCCATGAGGCGATTATAGTTTCCTACCAAGGATATGATGGCGTCTTTAACCGCTTCCTGGTCAGGTTCAACTTTCAGTTGGATAGGCTTATCCGATGGATTTCTGGCGGTGATGGTAAGCCCAGGGATAAGATCGTCGATCTTATTGGTCGGACGGGTAATCTCGATCCCTTCCATGGTAACTACCGCATCCTGGGCCACAGAAACGGGATTACGAGGTCTCATACCCCCTTCCCCCTCGGAGTCTATGAGCTGCAGGTTCCTGATAGAGACCGATCGATGGGTATTTTGGTTGACAATTTCAAGGGAAACGATGGTTTTATCGATTTTATCCCCTGCCACATCCATAAATCGATAGTGATAGGTATTGAAATCGCTAGAATCCCTAATAGGCGGAAGGGCGCTGTTCGTACCATCCGAATAAGTCAGATATAAAACCTGCATATCATCTACCTGGGCTACCGGTTCAAGGGGTGTCCAAGAAGGGATACCAGTAGGGTTTTCTTCAGAGCTTTGATTGGCAGCAGCTTCAGGAGGAACCTCCCCCTGATCCGCTGATGAGACCGTGTTTTGGTGTATCTTTGTGGCTATTTCAAATTGCAAAATCCCACTCTGTACAGAGGACACCTCTATATTAAAGGGTATAAACGCCGTCCCACCAGGGTCTACGGTGAGCACCTCTTCCCGCAAGGATTTGGATACCCCTGTTGCTTGTTCCAACATACCAGAACGTAAACCCAAGGCTTCAGCGGTTTCTGAAAAGATCAGGGAATTCTCCGCGCCGGTTATCCGAGATTCAATAAGGAGCGATTTTTTCCCCGGTTGGACCGCAATAAGATTCCCTCCTATCTTAGATCGTCCTCGCCGGTTCAAGATTTCGATAAATTCCCGTAACGATCCGCCTCGGAAAGGAAAAGATATACTTTCTTTTCCTATGGAAAAGGTATAAATCCCTTCGTCTACCGCGAAGGAATCTTCTATAGGATCCGATAAGAAACGGTCTGCCTGAGCGATTTGTTTAACGGTAAACGTAAATTCCTGGGTTACCGCTTCCCTGGTGGAAGTTGCGGAAAGAACCGATGTATCTGAAGAATTGACAATCTGCTCATTGAAAGGATTTTGAAAGGAATACAGAAACCGGGCACTGTCCCTCAAGGTACTCATACGGCGACTCAGATCTTGCCAATAGGTCTTTTCAGCCTGTAAATGCTCTACTTGCCTCTCAGAACGCTCCTTGGGGATACGTTCCACCTTCATAAGATCTTCAACGAGTTTTTCTGTATCAAACCGGCTTTTTACTCCCGGTATATAAATATCGGACATAGGCTCCTATATTCTTCCCTTACAGTCTTTCCCCTTGGAGCTTTGAAAACAAGTAATGGTATGGTGAACCCGTTCCAACATGTGACATTTTGAAACAGCCTCTGGTATTATACCAAAAACCACGCTCTTTTACTCCATATCAATCTTTCAAACAAACCTTCACTTGAAAAGAACCGACCGTACAATCAGGTTTATACATCAAACAAAAAACCACCCTCTTTCTTGATTCTTATATGAAGCCCCTGCAATGCTTCAGCACGGGACACCCTTATTTTATCGGTGATCAAATCTCATACCTTGACTGCAATCTCATGGTATAGGCAAGACCCATCTATGCCAAGAGTTGCATGCCCTTTCCACCGCTTTCCTTGTTGTTTTAGCACCAAGGCTTTAGATTATTCTTCGATTATGCTATTTTTTCCTATTGCCCATAAGCCGGTCCCGAGAATCTACATGCTTTGTCCCCCTTTCGATGGGAAGGCAAACCAAACTGATTTCTCGCCAGTGCCATGTGCACATCCATATAGGTACCTCCCGGTAATTAAAATATACTATAAAATATATTTTTATGGAAGGATCCTTTTAGGAGAAAAAAGAAAAAGACGGGGAAAGGCGCGATACTCCCCGTCTTGGATTTCAAAAGGCGACGTCCAGATGCCTCTCAATCCATTAATCTAGCGTAAAGACTGAAAACCTGTTTAACCAAGAAGCTGCAATACCGACTGGGTCCGCGTATTAGCCTGAGCTAACATAGCGTTTCCTGCCTGGGAAAGGATCTGGTTCTTAGTATACCCAACCATTTCCGATGCCATATCAGCGTCCCTAATCCGGGATTCCGAAGCCTGGAAATTTTCCGCTGCGATTGCCACACCCTTAGCTGCCTCTTCGAACCGGTTTTGATACGCGCCCAAATCAGCCCGCTGCTTAGAAAGCTGCTTTAAAGCATTATCCAGTGTACCGATTCCCGCGTTTGCCTTTTCGGCGTCGCTTATATCAATACCCTCTATGCCCAAAGCATCAGCAGTCATGGCCTCAATATAGACCTGTTCGTTCTGATCTATATTAGCCCCCACCTGGAATACCAAGGCCTGATTACCCTCAGCCCCCTGGGCAAAACGCCCGGTTAAAATATTCAAGGTGTTAAATTGCGCATGGCTTGCAACCCGATTGACTTCATCGACCAACTGGGAAACTTCTACCTGAATCTGGATACGATCCTCCTCGGTATAGATACCGTTAGCAGATTGTACCGACAACTCCCGAATACGATGCAGAATATCCTGGGTCTCCTGAAGGTAACCTTCAGCAGTCTGAATAAACGACACCCCATTCTGGATGTTCCGTTCAGCTTGATTTAAGCCCCGAATCTGACTCCGAAATTTTTCAGAAACCGCAAGCCCAGAAGCATCATCCCCTGCTTTATTGATCCGCTGACCTGAGCTCAAACGCTCAATATTCTTCCCAATCTCAGCCTGGGTGATACCCAGATTACGATTAGCATATTGAGCGCTCAGGTTATGATTAATTATCATATAACCCTCCTTGGGTTGGTAACCCCTACTATCCATAGTTGGGGCCGAACCGCACAACCAGAATCCCCGGAACCCGTTCGCGCCACATATCCGGCATTTCTAGAAACGGCACGAATCGATCATCAGATACCTATAGTTAAACCCATACCATCTAATAAACGATCCCTACCATTGTACACTTGTTCTATAATATACACCAAAAGGGATTTTCTGTCAAAATCATAAACCCAAAAAATAACCTATTTTTTGAATTTTATCTCAAAAAATTAACTTATTTTACCCTGTATTAGAAAGGCCCCCGGAAACAACCGAGGGCCCCCTAAACCGTTCATTTTCGGTTAAGATACGACCCTATTGAAGAAGCTGCAATACCGACTGAGACCGCTGATTTGCCTGAGCCAACATGGCCGTACCAGCCTGGGAAAGAATCTGATCCCGAGTGAAGGAAACCATCTGTTGCGCCATATCAGTGTCCCGAATCCGGGATTCCGAAGCCTGGAAATTTTCGGCACCAATATCAATACCGCCAATAGCATGTTCAAGCCGATTCTGATAGGCTCCCAGGTCCGCCCGCTGCTTACTAACCGTCTTGAGGGCTTCATCCAAAACCCCAATAGCCCGGTTGGAATCTTCCGCGCTTTCAAGGCTCACAAAGGTCTGATCCTCTGCGTTCCGCAGTCCCAGTCCCGCTGCAGTCATGGTACCAACAAATACCTGCTCCCGCTGATCGATATTAGCCCCAATATGAAGCCACATGGAAGCGGTAATCGTATTTTCTCCATTCTGCCGGGAATAACGACCGGTAAGCATATTCAATCCATTGAATTGGGCATGGCTGGCAATACGATCAATTTCATCTACCAACTGGGAAACTTCAATCTGAATCTGCATCCGATCTTCTTCGGTATAAATCCCGTTAGCAGATTGCACCGCCAATTCCCGAATCCGCTGAAGAATATCCTGGCTTTCCTGCAGATACCCTTCAGTGGTCTGAATAAAAGAAATACCATCGGCAGCATTGGCAGATGCCCGATTTAAGCCCCGAATCTGACTCCGAAATTTTTCAGAAACTGCAAGCCCAGAAGCATCATCTCCCGCCCGGTTGATACGCAACCCGGAAGTAAGCTTCTCCATGTTCTTGGTAAGATTACCCTGTGTAACATTGAGAGACCTGTCGGCAAACTGAGCACTCAGGTTATGGTTGATGATCATATCATCCTCCTTGATAATTAATAAGGCATCCTTGCCTTGGCTTTTACTTAAGTGTTTTGGTTCTTAAACCGATAGTGCTATTAACGGTTACTCGAATCAAGAGAAACAACACCGCGGATGTTTTCCTCTCACTACTCTATATAATATCGGCAGTTTCCATAAAAACTTTAGCATATTTTTTATTTTTTGCCTGGGCCGCTCATAGCTTTTCTTAAATAAGATCCTCCTGTTCAGATTGTAGCCCGGCTTGTCGTAAAGCCTGTTTTCTATTATGGTGTATAGTAAAGAGGTTAAATGTTACAAAGCACTTCGGAAAGGAGCATGGGGGTAACCAAAACGCTCCATTAGCTATGATAGATTTACATACCCATTCAAGTGCTTCTGACGGTAGTTTAAGCCCTGCACAGCTTATTGAAAATGCCCGGCAGCAGGGTCTATCGGCTTTAGCCCTGACGGATCATGATACTATTGCCGGCCTCGAAGAGGCAAAACAGGAAGCAGAGAAAAGCGCATTCCGGTTTATCCCGGGAATTGAAATTGAGATAACCTGGGAACCGGGAGAATTTCATCTATTGGGTCTGGGAATCTCTCAACCCAGTTCGGCTTTTTTAGAAGCCCTTGTCGAATTAGCCCGCCTGCGGAAAAGGCGAAACCAAAAGATTATCCAACTAATGCAGGAATGGAGTATTCCGGTTACCTATGAGGATATACGTTCCCTATCCAGGGGCCAGTCTATAGGGCGGCCGCATTTTGCCGCGCTCCTCGTAAAACGTGGTCTGGTTAAAAATCAAGAACAGGCTTTTTCCCAGTATCTCGGCAAGGGAAGACCTTTCTATGTCCCCAAGGAAGGGATGGAATTCCGTCGAGCCGTGCAGGTTATCCAGGATGCAGGAGGCATTGCCGTATTAGCGCATCCCATGTCTCTGTATGTTGCCTGGGGTCATCTCCCGAATCTGATAAAGGATCTCAAGGATCAGGGATTGAACGGCATTGAAGCCTGGCATCCCACTGCCAAGGTCCGATCCTGCAAGCGGCTTGAGGAACTGGGAAAATCCCTGAGACTCTGTATTACCGCGGGGAGCGATTTCCACGGTGAAACCCGGCCTGATAGGAAATTGGGCATCACCGCAGGAAACATACAAATCGACGACGCAGTTTTAGCCGCCATACCAGCCTTGGGAGCGAGCGGAGCGGCTTGCGTCAAGGGGCAAACCTAAAGGGGGCGCATCTTGAGGCTTTTTCAAAAGGTCAGGTTGTAAAAAGGCCTTCTTTATTGATGCAGTTCCCCAATATATTCCGTTGGAACCACCTCTATGGTACATTAGAGTTGTTCGGAAACCTCAGTTTCCGAACAACTTCCGCTTAAAAAACGATAAAAAACGTGGATTTTATTAAGAAATCCACGTTTTTTGGAGACTTGTTCGAAAACCAACCGGGTTCTCGAACAAGTCCATTAACGTATAGAAAAAATTGGTTTTTCTCGCTATTTTTTCTATATTTATAAAGGGAGTATCTGTATGTTTTCCACTACAGTAAGTCCCCGATTCGGCGATGCAGACGGCTTGGGGCATATTAATAATACGGTTTTAGCCATCTGGTTTGAACTGGCACGGAATCCCCTCTTTAGAATTTTTAATCCCCAGATGGATATTTCGTTCCAACACTGGCCCCTCGTCATGGCCCACAGCGAGTATGATTTTGTGGGAGAGCTTTTTTTACCCTATGATGTGGAGATTCGTACCTTCATCAGCCATATCGGTACCAAGTCTTTTACGCTGTACCACGAAGCCTGGCAGCAGGGCCGGCTCTGCGTTACTGGGAAGGCGGTATTAGTTCATTATGATTTTATCAAAAAACAGAGCACCCTCCTTCCTGAGGATAAGAAGCTCCTCTTGGCAGAACACCTCCTTGATCCTGATCCTGTTAAAGAGTAATGCCTTCGAAGTTCACGCTACATAACTTTCCAGCAGCCGCTGACAAGAGGGATGTTGCAGGCGTTTGAGCGCTTTCTTTTCAATCTGACGGATCCGCTCTTTAGTCAGATTAAAGTAATCGCCTATTTCTTTCAAAGACATAGGCGCCTTATTTCCTAAACCAAAGCGAAACCGGATAATTTCCGCTTCTTTCGGGTTGAGGGTACGTAGGACGGTTTCAATATCATCATGAAGAGCACTGGTTACCGCATGTTCGTCTGGGGAACGATAATTTTCATCTTCAATAAAATCACCCAAAAGGGAAGAATCTTTATCCGCGTAGACCGGGTTTTCCAGGGATATAAGATCCCGGCTAATGTTGACCAGGTCTTTTACATGAGCGACATCCATATCCAGCAAGCGAGCTATTTCGGTGATCTCTGCCTCAGCGCCATGTCCATCCTGGACCAGCTTCCGAGCCTTTTCAATCTGGACCAATTCATTGGCCCGATTAAGGGGAAGCCGGATCATCCGGGATTTTTCACAAATCGCCTTAAGAATGGCCTGACGGATCCACCACACCGCATAGGAAATAAAATGATACCCTTTATTGACATCGTATCGTTCGATCGCATTTAAGAGTCCTATATTGCCTTCGCTGATAAGGTCCGATAGAGGGAGTCCCTGACCTTGATATTTCTTAGCCACATTGACGACGAATCGAAGATTCGCACTAGCCAGCTTATCCTGAGCAAGCTTACTGCCCTGGGCCGCGGCCCGGGCGATCTGATCTTCTTCTTCTTTGGTGAGTAAAGGAATCCGGTTAATTTCTTTTAAATACAAGGAAAGAATATTTTCATCGGAATTGCAATTTCCCGCAGGGGTATTCTTTTTTTTGGTTTTTACGCTTGTCATTGTTGTACCTCCTCGTAGCGTGAGTTTATATATAAAATATATGCAAAAACTATACCAACTTGTAAAAAATACCAATTATATATAATAAAATCCAGTATTATCTGATAAAGTAGGGTATAATACCACATAAAAGGAGTCATACGGGAAAAGCGTAACCTGGTTTTTCTCGTAGCAGGAGGGTTCTGTTCTAGCTTCCTGATAGTAATCGTTCCATAATGACCCGTTTTCTCTAAATTTCTTAAAAAGTGTATCAAATTGACTCTCTCTTTGATTCGATTCGATGCACACCATAGGCAGCATCCCAATACTTCTTGACCTTTGGAAAGATTTTTCGTATATTCTATTTATCCAAATATTCAACAATTATTATTAAGATAATGGAGGAAACTTATGAAAGTAAAGCCCTTAGCAGACCGGGTCATGGTTAAACTTGAAAAAAACGAAGCTAAGACCGCGGGGGGGATCATTATTCCCGATACGGCCCAAGAAAAAACCCAGACCGGTGTCGTGGTGGAAATTGGCGATGACAATGAAGTGATCAAGGTAAAAGCGGGTCAAAAAGTGATGTACGATAAGTATGCCGGGACCCAGATAAAAATCGACGGGGTAGAGCATCTCATTCTTAAGATGTCGGATATTATCGCAGTTATTGAGTAGGGTTTTGTCTGCAAATCTTACATATTTTTGATAAGTGCGGCATCCACCAAAAACCCGGTTAGTATGACCGGGTTTTTTATTGCGAGCCCTTCCAGCTCTCCTTAGAAGGACGCTAAACCTCTCGGCATGTGTATCCAGGGTAATTCCTTCAGCATGCTCCACAAAGGGTACCTTAAAAAATTGTATCCAGACGCTGGAGTTCTAATCGGGCATTCAGGTAATGGGGATTGAGTTCCAGGGCTCGCTCAAAGGCCTGCCGGCTTTCCCGATCCCGGCCAAGAATACGCAGACAATGCCCGATTCTAAATTGTACCTGCGCAGCAGCTTCTGTCTCGGTAACCGATGCAGCGGCACGTTGGTAGTATTCCAGGGCAGCAGCAGGAGCACGGCGGGCTTCCAAAATCAGGCCCATATTGGCAGGAACTTGCCAGATAGGATTCTCAGAAAGAATCGAGGTAAGCCGCTCCTCTGCTTCCTCCAGATGGCCTTCCATCAGCAGATGAAGGCTATCGTGGATTGGAATCCAGGAACCCTGTACCTGATAGGACCGTGCGTTTTTGATAAGGAAGGCCGTTTCAGTATACCGTCGCTGGTAATCAAAAAAATAGGCTCCCCAGCGATAGAGCCGCTCATCGGTAGGGTATCGGTTCAGGAGCAGCCATGTTTCCGCGATGGTCTGGTCGAGGGATACTCCGGTCCGGCGGCGGCGTAGGAGTTCCAGGTCGATGAGCGGCTGGTTCCGCCCCTGCTCCTTTTCAAGGATCCTGATACTCTGGGGAGTATCCAAAAGCCGGGTATACCGAAGGATGCCATACACCCGGACTGTATGGGAATCCGGCGCTTCTGCCACGAGACGATCCAGATAGCCTATCCCTTCCTCAGAGGTTTGAGCAGTAGTGGCAAGGTTGTACAGACTGGCAATCTTAATTTCCGGTGCAGTATCTGAAACGTCCGTACCCGCTTGATTTGGGGAAACGAGCACGGTCCAGAGATTCTGGGCTCCGGAACGATGACCGGCAAGCCAGAGGGCATCAGCCTGACGGGACATGGATTTTTCATCAGAGTATTGGGAAAATAGTTCCGCAGCCCGAAGAGGATTCCCATAATCATAGAAAAACGCTCCCGCATACTGGACCAGTTCCGAAGTAAGGTCCGGAGTCTTGGCCTCTTGGAGCAGTTCCTGTATCCGGATCGTCGCTCCGGAGATATCTCCCTGGAGGATCCGGATCAGGGTCTCATCTTTTGCCAAAGCAACCTGGAGTTCCTCATAGGTACGGGTCCTTTCTCCGGGTAGGACCGGTAAGGGAACGGAAAAAAGGGATACTATCTGGGGAATGGCGGCAGCCTTGAGGGGATCCTGAAAAGTTCCTGCCAAGATGTAGAGATTTAACGCCACAGGTTTGAGCTCGGTTTCCGCGATCCGGGAAGCATAGTCGGTGAGCCTCATCGTACTCTCTTCAGTGATAGGGGCGTCCCGAAAAAGCAATTCCTCTGCAGCAAGGGCTACAATAGGTTCGGAAAAAGGAAATGCTTCAAGGACGTGATGCACTGCTTTTTGATAGGGTTCCAAAAATCGGGGGTCTTTATAGGCCAAGAACCGGCGGCGTTTGAGCAGCGAAAGGGAAGACTCAAGGCCAAAGGATTTTTTCCCCAAGGCATCCAGGGCACGGTTCAGGCGTAGGGGAACATCAGGCTTATCAAGATCAGGGTTCTGCGTAAGTAACTCATCAAATTCCGCTAATCCCTGATAAAACCCCGCTCCTCTTTGTGCGCCTGAGGGGGAGAAAAAATGCATCCCCTGGGGGAAGCGAAACACCACCCAGATTCCCCCGGCGATGAGTAACACCAGCACACCCAGGATACCCCCTATCTGGAACCAAGATAACCGGAAGGACTTTCCCCGTGGGTTCTTTGGAACCGGATCCGATGGCGATTCTGGGTCTTTAAGGGGTTGCCCCTTTGATTGAACGTCCATGGTTACACTCCTTATACGGCATGGGAATTTTGGAGGGTTTTTCGGATACTATCCAGAACACCATTGACAAAGCGGTAAGAATCATCGGTACCGAATTCTTTGGATATACCGATAGCCTCATTAATGACAATAGAGGCAGGAACCTCCTGCTGGTACATGAGGGTGTAGGTACTCATCCTCAGCACCGCCAGATCCACCCGGTTGACCCGGGAAAAGTCCCAGTGCTCTAAATGGGAACGGATCATCTTATCTACCGCACAAATATGTTCAATGGTTCCCGTAACCAGGAGCCGAGAAAAAGCGGTCATCTCCTCTCCCAGGGCAGCCTGCTTTTCCGCTTCCACCCAAGAGAAATCCAGTACTTTTTCTGGAGGAACCCGTAACACCTCCCAGGAATAGAGGGCCTGAAATGCCAGGATCCGGCCTTTTCTACGGGATGCCATTTGCTTACCGTTTCACCACTTCAAATTATTTTCAAAAATCTGGAAAGGATTTCCCGTCCGCAGTTCCGTAACCAACTCCTGGGTGGCCCGTTCAAGGACGGATTGCTGCCGTTCCTGAAGCAACGCATTACCAATGTACTCCCGCACAGTCATGCGGGTTCCCAACTGAAACACATCATCCAACTCAAGGCTTTTTTGTTCATAGGTTTCAGTAACTTTGATGATCTGGTACCCCCGTGCGCCTTCAATGAGTTTCGACACTTCCCCCTGTTTTAGATTGAAGGCGGTATTGATAAAATCCGGCCCCACCACTTGCTGGGCTTCCAAATTCCGCGGCAAATAACCCCCATCTCCCGCCTGATACCCTGAATTGGGAGTCTGCCCCCGGATCATCGCTTCATCAAATTTCGCAGGATTGGAACCTATCTCCCGAATCAGCCGATCTGCCAATTCCTTAGCTTTGGCCTTAGCCGCGGTGTCCGTTCCAAAAGGAACCTGGATCATGGAGAACCGTACCGTCTCAGGCCGAATAAATTGGGTTTTAGCCAGGGTATAGGTATTCACGATTTCGGTTTCCGTGGGCGGGGTGATGGAATTAAAGAGGTTCTGCTTCTTGGACAGCAGGTATTTCTGGGTAATAAGCTGCCTGCGGAGTTGTTCCCGGAAGGCCGGAATTTCAAGACCGGTCTCATTTCTGATGGCGATAGCAAATTCAGCATCCGTAGGCTGCCGGCCTGCCCGTTGCATCAGACTAGTTCGGAGATTTTGAATCTGCTGGTTAATTTCGTTATCCGATACGATTATCTTATCCCGTTCCGCTGCCTGGATGGCAAGTTTCTCATTGATCATTACATCCAAGACCTGCCGCCGTTCCGCAGTATCCAAGGACCGACCAGCCTGTTTTTCCATCCGCTCTACTTCAGTCCGGTATTGCTTAAGGGTAATCGGTTCACTTTTGGTTAACCGTACAATAACCACCGGCTGCAAATCAGATTGAGCAAACCCCGTGGTTTCCAGGAGCATACCAAGCAGCATGACACTTACAACTCGTTTCATACCTGTCCTTTGGGAAAGAAACCCATCCCTCTCTCCCCGCTTCATTCCAATACCGCCCTAATCCGGCGGACCCCCGCGGAAGAGGACTGTTCCTTTTGAATCTTGAAAGCTCCCAAGGCTCCCGTATGTTCCACATGGGGACCGCCGCAGACTTCTTTTGAAAATATCCCCCGCCCCTCATCCCCAATGGTGTACACCCGTACCTGGGATTCATACTTCTCCCCGAACAGGGCAATTGCACCGGAAGCCTTGGCTTCTTCCAAGCTCATCACGGTCATGGTAACCGGCAGATCCCGCTGAATCTGTTCGTTCACTAGAGCCTGAACCCGGACTATTTCCTCGGTACTCAGAGGAACCCCGTGGGAGAAATCGAAACGCATCCGTTCCGCGGTGATGTTGGATCCTTTTTGAGCCACGTGATCCCCCAAAACTATGCGGAGGGCTTGGTGTAAAAGGTGGGTGGCCGTATGGTATTTGACGGCCATAAGCCCTTGATCAACCAGGCCCCCTTTAAAGAGCTGTTCGCTTCCTGCTCGGGAAAGCTCCTGATGTTTCTTGAAGGCTTCATCGAATTCACCGCGATTCACCGTCATACCCTGTTCAGCAGCCAGTTCTTCAGTCAATTCTATGGGGAAACCATAGGTATCGTAGAGCTTGAAAGCCAGACGGCCGGACAGGATCTTCCGGGGATCCTGCTGGAGCTTAGGGAGGAGTTTCTCGAATTCGTGCTCCCCTTTCTGCAGGGTTTCCAGGAATTTCCCTTCCTCCTTATCCAATTCTGCCAGTACCCAAGAACGATTTTCCCCGAGTTCCGGATAGGGACCACTCATCTGGTCAATGATAACCTGGGCAATGGGAGAGAGAACCTTGCCGGTGATGCCAAGCTTGCGACCGTGCCGCACGGAACGGCGTATGAGCCGGCGTAACACATACCCTGCACCTATATTAGCAGGACTTATCCCTTTGGGATCTCCCAGAATAAAGGTAGATGCCCGAACATGGTCACAAATAACCCGGACCGATTTATCCTTTTCCCCATCCGAACCATAGTGATAGGCAGCGGCCTGCTCCACCGCGGCAATGATAGGGGTGAACATTTCCGTATCATACACGGATTGTTTACCATTAAGAATGGTAACCGTCCGTTCAATGCCCATCCCCGTGTCCACACATTGACGGGCCAAAGGCTTATACCCCCCCTGGGCATCCTTGTTGTACTGCATGAACACATCATTCCAGATCTCCAGCCATTTCCCACAGGAACAGCCCGGGGCACACTCAGGACCGCAGGGATCCTTTTCCATATCAATGAACATCTCTGAGTCCGGGCCGCAAGGACCAGTAGCCCCTGCAGGTCCCCACCAGTTATCCGCCCTGGGACGGTAACGTATCCTCCCCTCTGGTATACCGAGAGCCTTCCAGACCGCAGCGGATTCTTCATCTCGGGGTACTGTAGCATCTCCCTCAAACACCGTAACCCCGATCTTTTCCACAGGTATCCCCAGCCATTCCGGAGAAGTGAGGAATTCGAAACTCATCCGTATGGCCCCTTCCTTAAAATAATCCCCCAGGGACCAATTACCAAGCATCTCAAAAAAGGTCAGGTGGCTGGTATCTCCTACCGCATCAATGTCACCGGTACGTATACATTTCTGATAATCTACCAAGCGTTTCCCTGCAGGATGATCCTCCCCCAAGAGGTAAGGTACCAGGGGGTGCATTCCTGCGGTGGTAAAGAGTACGGTGGGATCATTATCCGGTAACAGGGACTTGCCCTGAATCTGAGCATGATCCTTGGATTTAAAAAATGCAATATATTTGGAACGAAGTTCGTGGGCACTGGTTGAAAAGTTCATACCCGAATAGTAAGGCACTGGAGCCATATAGTCAAGAACCTCATCGACAGGGAACCTATGCCGACCCTCCCCCTAAAAGATCGGGTAGGCATAGACCGAAGGAGGAATTACAACCACAGTTCATAGCCCAAGCTTACATTAAAACCCCGGCGTCTGAATAGCTTTTTGTTGTCTTCTTGGTTGGTGATGTCATTGAAATCATAGGCATACCGCCCATCCAGGGCGATATAACCCGGTCCCAGCTTGAATCCCATCGATATGCCCCCCAGGATTCCATAGCTCGCCATAAAATTCAACACCGGTGTTGCTATCTCCTGTTCGTTGGTCCCATTTCCAGGCTTAGAGGTGAGCTTACTTAAAGGGATCGACATATAGGGGCCTCCAAAAAGACTAAACATCCCTCCTCCGGCTACTCCCAGCCGGAACAGGACCGGTATATCAACTGCGCTATATGAAACCTCCAGAGTTTCTCCGTTCTTCTCTACCGCCATTCCGGTATTCAAATGGAAATTTCCCTCCACCTGGAAGCCCGTCAGGGAATTCAGACTATTCGTCCCAAAATAAACCGAATATACCTGTTCTGGAAACAGGGATGTGGCCTCCCCTCCTAGCTCCTTCAAGAAATCTCCCGCTTGATTACCCAGGATAGATATACCGCCGATACCACCTCGGACTCCCAGGATCAACTTGGTTTTCCGTGCAGCCGCCTGCTGTACCTTGGCGGCTTGGGCGTTTTGTTTCACGTTTTTTTTCTGATCCGGTATACCCAGCAAGGTATCGAGTTTTTTGTCTTGCCTTATAGGAGTCTGATAGAACAGTTCAATTGTAGCAGTTTCCACATGGATAGTTTTAATACTGAACTGGTACTGATTTCCCAGGGCGGTAAACTTACCTGAAGCAATCGACTGCGCCCCATATTTCTTCCCAATAGCCTGGGCAGATTCATCACTGACTTCACCAGAGAGCTGAAAGGCCATTTCTGTATTGATGAGGTCCAGATCGTTCCGTTCAACCACGATCAGTTTTTTGTTATTCACCAGTTTAGCGATCAACTGGTCAATCACGTAATCGGCCAATCTTTGGTCGGGAGCAACGAAGTGAAGGACAATAATTTTAGTACCCTGGGGTAACTCACTTTCAATCTTTGCATGAGCGCCTTGAATAGCCCTATCCAGGGTAATTGGTCTGTCTTGGGCTGTGGCATGCTTCAGGACAACACTTCCCAAAAAAAGCACACACCATACCCCTATCCATTTTTTCATAATTTCTAAAATCCTCTTTGGTGTATTTCCCTAAGAGTATTTTATCCTTAAGATGACCAGTTTGTCAATCAAATCCTTATCGTGAGTTCGCTGAAAAGCTAAGCGAGGAGAGGCAAGTCCCTTTTGTCACAGAAACCACGAATGGATGGCTTATGGGGAGTCCTCAAGGAAACTCCCTTTTTTAAAGACAGCCAAGCCGGTACAGTAGGCTTCCTTATTTATTGGACTTGTTCGATAACCTGGTTGGTTATCTCACAAGTCTTGCAAAATGCTCCGCATTTTGCTGTTTTTTATCGGAATTTGTTCAAAAACTGAAGTTTTTGAACAACTCTATTGATACATGATCACATAGGGCCGAGGCTTGAGTTCGTAGACTTGCTTGGGGGTAAGAAGGGGATTATCATATCCTGCC
>JAIRLU010000195.1 GCA_031259215.1 Treponema sp.
GGCTTGCGTCTTGGGGATGACAGGCTTACGTTTTACATCAAGCCTGCGGAGGGCATGGAACTTCCGGTTATCATGAAATGGCTGAAACAGGTATTTGCCCAGCGGTACAACCGTGCCCAGGCACGGGAAGGGCATATCTGGGGAGACCGCTATGGGTCGCGGATACTTGAAGGGGAACCGTCTGAAGCGGAGCTTGGGGGGAAAGAGGATATGAGTATAAGGGTCAGACCCCTTTATAGGGAAGCGGAGGCCAAAACTGCTTTTCTACTCCTGTTCCCCCTTCCCCTTGTGCCGACACCCGGATAAGGAGCGCCTATTCGCCATGTGTTCTGTAGCGGTTCCCCTGTTCGTCCACAAGAGCAAACTCCTTGGGGAAAAGTCTGTCCTAAAACAGGTAATAAATACAAATATGGGTCAAGTTTAGCCCAGGATGTAGGAACGAAGGGACCTGCGCCCTTTATCCTTAACCACGCGGCCCCCTGCTACGCCCGCCGCAGGCGCGCCCACCGCAGGCACGAAAAATCCACCTTAAAATAGCCCTGGAGATAACCGTAAAGCGCTTATCTCCAGGGCTTCCCTAGGGAAATTTCCTCTTGATAAAGAACCTCCTGCTGGGTATGCTGGGCAAAGATGTATTTTATGTTAAGGATTACTATATTATGTTGTTTACCCAAACCTTTATCCCCACCTTGCGGGAAGTTCCTGCAGATGCGGTTATTGCCAGCCATCGCCTCATGTTTCGTTCCGGGATGCTCCGAAAACTTGCCAATGGGCTTTTCGTCTACCTCCCCCTGGGACTGCGGTCCTTTCGTAAAGTAGAAGCCATTGTCCGGGAAGAAATGAATGCTATCGGCGCCTTGGAGATAAAGCCCACTGTGGTGGTGCCTGGGGAACTCTGGAAAGAATCAGGCCGTTGGGAAACTATGGGGGATGCCATGCTTCGAGTGAAGAACCGGCTGGGGGGGGATTTTGTCGTGTCCCCTACCGCAGAAGAGGCTGTTACCAGCCTGGTTCGGGATGCCTTAGCCAGTTACCGCCAGCTTCCCCTGACCATATATCAGATCAACACCAAATACCGGGATGAGATCCGTCCCCGGTACGGGGTTATGCGGGGCCGGGAGTTCATCATGAAAGATGCCTATTCGTATCATACTGATGAGGCAAGCCTGGATGAGACCTACCACGCTATGGGTGCCGCGTATAGGCGGATTTTCAAACGCTGCGGCCTTTCGGTGATTCCCGTACAGGCTGATTCAGGCGCTATGGGGGGGAGCGACTCAGAAGAATTCATGGTTGAGAGTGCCATTGGGGATAATACCCTCATCCTCTGCCGGGACTGCGATTATGCTGCCAACGTAGAAAAGGCATCCTGCAAGCCTGAAGCGGTTTTGGCAGATTCCCTTTCTCCAACCCAGGCTTCAGCGGTTCCGGCCCTTGAGCCTATACATACTCCTGCGGTTAAAACCATCGAACAACTCTGCGCCTTCCTAAAGACCGATGCCCACAAGTTCATCAAGACCCTGATCTATCGGGCCCGGAACGTAGCTTTGGACCTTTCCGGATCTCCGGGAGTAGGTGGGCTGGCAAAGCGGAAATCCTCTCCTGAGGCGCCTTTAGTATATCCCGAAGCCTTCTTTGCAGTGGCTATCCGGGGAGACCTGGAGGTAAACGAGGTCAAACTTGCCGCGGTCCTCAAGGCTTCGGAAGTATCCCTTGCCGCGGATGCTGAAGTGGTACGTCTCACCGCTGCCCCCCTTGGCTTTGCCGGGCCGGTTGGGCTTAAGAGCCTTCCCCTGGTGGCGGACCTCACGGTTACCACCATGCAGGATGGGATCACCGGGGCGTTGGTAGCTGATACCCACTATGTCCATGTGGTCTACGGCAGGGACTTTGTCCCGTGGCTTACCGCGGATCTACGGACCGTGGTTTCCGGTGATCCCTGTAGCCTCTGCGGGGGAGAACTCTATGAGAAAAAGGGTAATGAACTGGGGCATATCTTTAAGTTGGGCTATAAATATACCCGGTCCATGCAGGTGAGCTATCTGGACGAAAACGGACAGACCCACATTCCGTTGATGGGTACCTACGGTATCGGCATTGATCGGACCCTTGCCTCGGTGATCGAGGAGCACCACGACGATGAGGGTATCATCTGGCCCATGACCGTGGCGCCTTATCAGGTGATCATCATTCCCATTACCTATGCAGGTCCGGTGAAGGCTTTGGCAGATACCCTAGCCGCGGATTTGGAACAGAGTCGTATTGAAGTACTCCTTGATGACCGGAACGAACGGCCAGGGGTTAAATTCAAGGATGCGGACCTTATGGGTATTCCCTATCGGGTGGTGGTGGGAGAAAAGAACCTTGCCCGGGATACTCCGGTGGTGGAAGTGAAACGGCGCGGTGAAGCAACCTTCCGGCTCTTGGAAGTAGCCAAGGCCGCGGCAGAACTAAACCGATTGGTGTACAGGGAATTAGGGTGTTGAACATATCCTACTAACCAGTGGTGACTTTTATCAGTATCTTCCCTGTAGGGGGGGTGAGGGGCCGGTCCCTAGGAGTAGAGGATACGATTATAGGGCCATATCCTGCATAAAAAGGTATAGAGCAATGGCGAAATCCCATGAGTTGTCTGCATAAAAACAACAAAAAAATGGTTTTTAGTATTTTTTTATAAAAATTAGCCATTAGGGTGTATTATGTTCACAACAACTCAGTAGACTGGTAATACCAGGAGGTTGTTATGAACCGGTATGGCCGGGACATATTTGCCCAGCTCAAAGATAAAAGTGCTCAATCAAATCTGATAAACCGCAGAGAGATAGAACCGTTGCTATTTAAAGCGTATGAAGTCCTTAAATCCTATGAATGTGCCGTAGGATGCTCTGTTTCGGTCTTAGATAAAACCGGAAGCAGCATAGAAATATCGAATTATAAGGATACGATTTTCTTTTGTGCTCTCTGTAGGAAATATTATGCTGACCCCAGTCGGGTGTGGGGTGAAGATGAATATCCCTGTACTGGGATGCATCAGGACAGTATGGTCCAAGCCAAACACCAGGGTGGTCCCTATATTTATGTATGTGATCTCGGTTTCATTTATTGGACCAGTGTCATCTATTCAGGAGGCAGACAGGTAGGAGCCCTCATGGCTGGGAGGCTGCTCTTTGTGGAGCGCGCCGAGGCGGTAGCACGGATCCTGGCCCTAAGCAAGGGTACGATTTCAAAGGATGAAGCTATGGCCTATCTCATAGACATTCCTGAACGGACCTATGATGAGATAAAAGCCATGGCCCAGATGCTCCAGTTCTGTACCGAATACCTGACCAACAGCGCTGAAGATAGTGATGAGGTTATCAAATACATTGTTGAACATAAGACCAAGATGTCCCATCAAATTTCTTATGTGAATGCCATGAACAAACCCCCTATGCCAGACACGGTGAATCCCGGTTATCCCTTGGATAAGGAACGGATGCTCCTGGCTGCGCTTCGACGAGGGGACAATGAAACGGGCAGGGCTATTTTGAAGGAATTATTGGAACTCATTTCGATTACCAGTCCCGGTAATTTTGAGTTTATCCAGTTACGGGCCATAGAATTGGTGGTGCTCCTTTCCCGGGAGATCCTCACCGTGGACCGGTCTGAAGATAGCAAAGCCCTGGAAACCAATAATCGGTACCTCAAGAAAATCCAGGAATCCCGGACCATTGAAGCATTGACCGAAACCATGCAGTCCATCATCGATCGCATGGCACGGCAGATTTTCTCGTTTCAAGGGATCCGGCATGCTTCAGCGCTCCGTAAAGCGGAACGGTTTATATGGGAAAACTACACCCGTAAACTCTGCCTTCAGGAAGTGGCTGATGCATCGGGACTTTCCGCTCCCTATTTTAGTACCATTTTTAAAGAAGAAATGGGAGAAAATCTCTCAAGTTATTTGAATCGCCTACGGGTAGAAAAGGCTACGGTCTTGTTGACGGAAACCGATTTATCCCTTAACGAAATCGCCTGGACCTGCGGATTTGAGGATCAAAGTTGGTTCTCAAAGATATTTAAAAGCCAAACCGGGATAAGCCCCCGAAAATACCGGGAACAAGGGGGGGGCGCCGTCTCTACCGTTCCTGCAGAGGATCCACCGGGATACTTTACCTCTTTAGGGGCTGGTAATTCTTTAACTGGTTTGGAAAGAATTTAAAATTATTCGGCTTGTTGAAATAAATTACAATACAAGGAGACTGGAGTGTTTCAGTATGAATAGTGGGATGGTTCTCTAAAAACCTTTCAGTAAAAATTAGCCTGGACGCTTAGTTTTGAAAGGCTAGATTATTTTTGCCCCTGTTCATTGAGTACAGCTATGATAAAAGAGAAGCAACAACCTGATACCAATACTATCGTTCAAAGTAAGACCGATCCTATCTTGCTCAGGGCCTATAAAATACTAAGGGTATATGCAAAAGCAACCGGTACCATCATCAGTGTTCACGATCACAATTATCTACCGATTCCCGAAGTATTCGAGGAGATTATCAATGAGAAGAATATTTGTTTGTACTGTACTGCGTATAAGGGGAAGACTGCTGCCATACATAACGTCCAGGATATCACCATCAATCCTTGTAACGACATGCATATCAATGCATTCAAAGAGGCTAATCGTTTTGGCGGTTCTTACATTTATATGTGCGAATTAGGCTTCATGTTTTGGACAAGCCCGATATATGCAGATGACCGCTTTGTAGGCGCCCTGTTGGGCACCGGTTTACTGGGTATTGATAGCCAGGAGACCAGCGCACAGATGTATCTCATGGGAAATGGAGCAATTCCTATGTCGGTAATCCAGGAGAAACTTGCTTTTTTTCCCCGGGGAAATGCAGAACAGATAAAGGCCCTGGCAGAACTCATGCTCATATTTGCCAAGTCTCTATCAGTAGGGAGTGAAAATTATTATGAAACGCTGAAACGTCGATCGGAACAGCAAGGTACCCTTTCGGCAAAAATCAAGGAACTCAAGTCCCAATACCCTGCAGGATCTCCAGCACCAGGGTATCCTTTGGATAAAGAACGGATGCTCTTGGCCGCGCTGAGACGGGGGGATCACGAAACCGGCAGGAAGATATTGAACGAACTGCTGGCGGTTCTCCTATTTTCAAATCCGGATCATTTCAAATACATACAGTTCCGGGCGATTGAACTGGTAGTACTTCTTTCCCGTACGAATATTGTCCCTGGTAATACCGAGAAGGTCATCCTGGAGAAGAACAACCATTACTTAAAGCGCATTCAAAATGCCCAAAGTATTGAAGAACTGACCGACATACTGCATTTAGTAGTAGAACACCTCGCGGGACAGATATTCTCTTTTCAGGGAATACGGCATGCGTCGGCGCTCCGTAAGGCTGAGCGGTATATTTGGGAACATTATACCCGTAAAATAAGCCTTCAGGAAATTGCCAATGTCTCAGGACTATCTGCACCGTATTTCAGCACCATTTTTAAAGAAGAAATGGGAGAAAACCTCTCAAGCTACCTCAATCGTCTACGGGTAGAAAAGGCCAGCCGTATGTTGGTAGAGACGGATCTCTCATTAAGTGAAATCGCTGGTGCTTGCGGCTTTGAAGATCAAAGTTGGTTTTCCAAGATCTTTAAGACCTACATCGGGGTAAGCCCTGGAAAATACCGGGGACAAGGAGGCGATCGGGCTCCGGATCTATCGGAAGGCCATCTTTCGGTAAATTACCGCAGGCTCATCAGAGAGTAATACTGAGCTTGGTTCAAAGCTCGGGCACTGTGAATCAGAGCACTATGTCCAGTGGACTTACTTCCCTGATTCGAATTCAATATCACCAGTAGAGGAGAGCAGTATGGTTGATTTACATAAAATTGCATTGAGCATTCAAGCCGGTAAGGCCAAGGAAACAAGCGAATTAATTACCCAAGCGGTTAACGAAAATTATCCTCTTGAGGATATCCTCAAGCAAGGGTTAATTGCGGGTATGGAAACCGTGGAACAACGGTTCAGAAGACATGAAATCTGTATTCCCGAAGTCCTCGTGGTAGAACGGGCCTTAAATATAGGTATCAAGATCCTCACTCCGTATCTCCATGCCAATGAAACCACGGGAAAAGGTACGGTGGTGATAGGAACCGTCAAAGGGGATATACAGGATACAGAGAAGAACCTGATTTCCGTGATGATGCGGGGCTTGGGACTGCGGGTAATTGATCTGGGCGCAGCGGTTACCTCTGAACGGTTCATTCAAGCCGCGGAACAAGAAAAGGCCCAGATCATCGCCTGTACTGCTGCTCGTACCACCACCATGCCCCAGATGAAAACGTTGGTACAAGCGGTCAATAGTGCAGGTATCCGGAATCAGGTAAAGATCATGGTGAGCGGCGATCCGGTAACGGAACGGTACTGTGAGGTCATTGGAGCTGACCTTTATGCTCCAGATGTGGTAAGTGCTGCAGAAATAGCAGAGGCCCATTGTACCCATAACACGGGAAATTAGAACGGCCTCAGTGCTGTAATAGGATGCATCAGTAAGGATGCATGCATAAATTAAGAAATCTCTTACGGAATCACTCAAAGGTTCCGAATATAGGATCAGCAAAGAGGAATTTAACAGGAGTCTCTATGGTATCAGTTACAGGGAAAACTACGACCCAGCTTATTGTAGTTACCGGTTTCTTCGGCTCTGGAAAAACGACGTTTTTACAGGAGGATCTCAAAGATAGGGAAGGTTTAAAAAGGGTAACGGTTTTCAATGAACAAGGACAGTTTCAGGTCAAAACTGCTGGCTCTTTCCCCGGATCCTATCCGCTGAGTATGGGCTCATCTTTCTTACAAACCATCCATAGCCTCCTAGCTTATGGGTATGACTATATATTGGTAGAGGCTTCAGGGCTTGCCCAGCCCGCGGTACTGAATCAACTGATTACCAATGCGGAAGCCCAAAGCGGCGGTAGACTGCAATTTAGGGGAATGATCTGTGTCATTGATACCCTCCGTTTCCTCAAATTAATCTCCACCGTGATGCTCCTCTATGAACAGGTGAGCTATGCAGACTGCTTTGTACTGTCTAAGATCGATCTGGCGGAAACAACGGATCTACACACGATACAAACCACCCTTAAGGTGATGCGTCCCCATGTGCCGATTTTTATCCGGGATAGGCCCACCAGCTCATTCAGTACCATGCTCTCGGCCATACCAGCACCGTCCATACACAAACCCTCGTGCTCGCACGATAGAATGCCTGAGATCCTACGGTATGCCTTGACAGTCCCGGATACCGTAGGTATCAGAGCATTACCGCAGTATGCCTGACTTGAACACCATGCCTTACCGTTAGTCCTCACCCCCATACCGAGCATACATCCGGGAGAATGCCCCCTGGTACTGGGTGAGGAGCAGTAATTCTCTTTCATAGCTCCTTTCCCCCAGGGTATCCCGAATATCCCTCAGATAGGCGGTTAGCTCTTCAATCTCCTGCAAGGCATGCTTCAATGCGTAAAGAAGCCGGTTCTTGACGGTAGGTATCGACCATGCAGAGGCTTCGGTAAAGGGGATGAGTCCATTATTATCGACCCTAAAGGTCCGTTGGGGTTCACGGGAAGGATCCTCATATCTTTTCAGGCTATCATAGACTCGCTGGAGCTTATGGATTTCAAGGGCCTGGTTTCCCAGGTGTATCAGCCCTCGTCCCAAGCGTATAAACCCTTCGGATTCTTGTATCCAGGGATGCGTAAGTTCCTTTCGATTGCTGATAGCTGAAGCTTTAAGCACTATGGGGTAGGGACCTTGTCGGCGGAGAACGTGGTACTGATCCTGGTATTCCAGATACCAGGTGCCCAAAGGTATATCCACCGGCTTCCTCAAGAGTTGGGGATGTATCTGCACTTCCGCTACGATGGTTTTAGTATCCTCATTATACAGGGTCCCCAGGGTATATTGAACCGTCCTACCCAGGACCTGGTGTTCATAACCCCAGGTTTCCTGTAAACTCACCCCTTCGGCAAGGCTGAGTTCTATCTTGAGCATCTGAGCCGCAGGAAGTACCAGGCGGTCTAACTGCCTGCCAAAGGTCTCTGCCATATCCTGAGCATCTGAAATGAACCGGGCATTGCCGCCTCCCGCAAGAGCAGTATCTACCATGAGTTTGAAGTCCGCCCTCTCCCCAAGAGCAACAGTGGAAAGGGTGATGTCCTGATTATGATAGGTTTCCACGAGGCGGAGGATGTCGTTTGTGTCTTTATTCCCGACATTATGATCGCCGTCGCTTAAACAGATAACCCGGTTGATATAGTCCGGGCGATAGTTTGCCGCCACCTGGGTATACCCCAGGGCTATACCTTCGTAGATATTACTTCTCCCGCCGATCTGGAGAGCAGTAACCTGATCCATGAAGTGCTGTTTATCTGCTGGGGTCTTTACCTGCGTAGGAGGGATGACTACCTTGGCAGAAGCATCAAAGATCACCAAGGAAACCACATCCTCTGGCCGCAGCTGATCCATAAAACCGCGAAATGCATCCTTGACCCAGTTTATTCTTCCCTGCTCCTCCATGGAATTGCTCTTATCAATCACAAAGGCGATATTCAAAGGAGGTAAGTCATGCGTGGCCCTGATCCCTACCTGAAGATACCCGGTAGTATCCTGAATATCCGCAGCAGTGAACACCTGGATCGGCCCTTCTCCTTGCAAAGGATAGTCATACGCTCCCCTGGAGATATACGCATCTATCTGTATTGCTTGAGGATGAATCACCTCGCTAAGCGCTAAAGGGGTTGGGGAGGTGGACTGGGATCCTTGGGCCGCTCCCTCAGGGAAGATGAGTCCAGGGATACAGAGGCCCAACATAATGTAAAAAAGCAGGATCCTTTGCATACAGTCCTAGGTTATTTCTTGGACGTCCTATTGTAAGAGTACCACTACCGTATCCCGTTTCCACCGTTGAGCTATATCCACCGGACTTTCTGCGGCAATATTTTTAATGGTTTTATTGGCCCCCAGTTCTATGAGGAGGGAAACGATGTCCGGTTTTCCGGTTTGTGCTGCCAAGTGTAGAATGGTATTCCCTGAAGGATCTTGGGCATTGATGGCCTTGCTGCTGCTGAAAAAGGTTTTAATGGCCTCATTACCTTTGGAGAGTACAATCTGTGCAGGGGTTTTTCCATCGGCAGCAGTGGAAAATATATTGGATCCCTTCTCAATGAGCAGTTGGGCCAATTCCCAGGCATTTTGATCCACCGTCAATCTGAGGGGGGTACGGCCTTCTGCATCCACTGCTGATACCCGTCCTCCTTGGTCAATGATCAGTTGGATAATACTCTTAGGCGCCCTATCCCGGATTGCGATATGCAGGGGGGAAAATCCATCATCATCAGGAACCGCGATCCGATCCTTGGTGAGGAGGATGGAGACCATCTGGGGAGAACTTATCAAGCCATTTCGGAACGGAGTCATCCCGCTGGAATTTTTTGCATGAATTGAGGCGCCTAAGCGTAACAAGAGTTTAACCAAATCCTCCTGCTCGGTAATCACCGCAATGTGGCAGGGAGTATCCCCCCGGTCGTTGCGGATAAAAGGATCCGCTCCCTTATTCACGAGGCGTTCCACGGTTGCACTGGGACCTCCTGCCAAGGCAGCTTCCATAAGGGGAGTGTTTCCTTCAGCATCTCGGACTTCTATATCCGCCTTGCGGGTGAGGAGTATGGTTTCTAAAGGGACGATTCCCAACCGTACCGCGTCATGTAAAGGGGTCTTCCCATTTAAGGCATGGCCATTGATGTCTATACCTAAAGCAATCAGTTCTTCCGCTGCCTTTGGAGCATTCCAGCGAACCGCCGCATGGAGGGCTGAATTACCGAGAATATCCCTGGTGGTGATGAGGGCTCCCTTAGATTTTAAGACCCGGATGGTAGAAGGGGAATCAATCTTAACTGCCGCAAACAGCGGCGTTTCTCCGGTGGCATTTGCCGCTTCAGGATTTCCCCCTCGTTCTACGATGAGGGGAATATGCTGATCCAACTTCCATTGGGCCGCATAGTGAAGGATGGTATTTCCCAAGCCATCTTTGGCCTTGAGGGTCTCAGGAGTGAGGATCCATGCTCGTAAACCCCCGGAAGTATAAAAAGCCTGATAAAGGGGACTCTCCCCTTTGGAGTTAGGGGCAAAAATATCCGCCCCCCGGGAGAGTAACAACTCCCCTGCTGCCTGGTCATTTTGCCGGACCGCCAGATGAAGACTGGTATCCCCTTCTTTGTTACGGGCATTTACCAAGGCTTTTTTGTCTAAGATGAGTTCAATGAACTTGATATCCCCCCGTTTCTGGATGGTGATGTGCAAGATGGTATTGCCGCTACTGTCATTTTGGAGCACCGTCTCCGAGGTAATCAGGGAAGGCAAGAGGGTATGATGCTCCTGTAAGGCCTTTTCAAAAGGGGTTACCCGGTCGTTATCTACCGAAAAAATATCGGATTTATATTCCAAAAGCAGGGGAATATAGGTGATACGGTCTTCCTCTACCGCGAGATGGAGCGGGGTTTTACCCTGGGTATTACGGATAGATACATCTGCCTTACCTTGTGGCCCTCCTGCAAGGAGGGTTCTGATAATATCGGGATTCCGGTTCAATCTAATGGCAATATGCAAAGGAGAATCCCCATGTTCGTCCCGGAGATTCGGGTTAGCCCCCTTGGATAGGAATAGGGTGAGGGCTTCCTTATGCGTGTTCATAGGTACGGCGATATGCAACACCGAATTCCCCTTGGCATCTTGGGCGTTAATTTCTGCACCGCTTTTGATCAGCATATCCATGGCCGCTATATTCCCGGATCGAGCAGCTTCATGCAGGGGAGTGGTACCCGAGGCATTTTTAATATTTACATCCGCTTTCTTTTCTATTAAAAAGGCGATAAGTCCGATGTATCCATTACCTGCGGCAAAGTGCAAGGGAGCAATCCCATTTGCGGCTCGGCGATTGTAATTGGAAGTCCGTGCAGCCGGGGCAAAATAGGAGAATATGGGATTTTTTGAAACCCCCCCTGCCAACACCAGGGCTTCTGCAGATTCCATGTGAACCTTGGAATCGGGATAGGCAAAGGCAAGGTCAAGGATGTTGCGTCCGTTGGAATCGGTGGCCCGTATGGTATCGGCGTTTATCATGGCGGATAAAAGACTCCCTGCCGTGCCCACTGCGGTCAATGCAGGGCTCGTTCCTCCAGGCATGGAGCGGTGAATATCGGCCCCTGCAGCAACCAGCACCTGGGCAGTAGGGGCATCCTGCTTTGCAGCGCTAATCCCCAAAGGGGTCCTTCCCTGGTTATCCACCGGGTCAATTTGTGCCCCCATAAAAATAAAAAATCTTGCTAATTCCGGATCCTTTATTTCAGCGGCCATGTGCAGAGGCGTTCTTCCCCGGCTATCCGTAGCCTTAACATCTACTTTTCCCAAAAAGAATTCTCGAGCCTTACCGCTTTCTCCCCGTTCCAGAAGGTCCCAAACATCATCTCCCCTATTGAATTCGCTACCCTCTTGTAAAAATTGATCTGGATTAGCAGACGGAGTCGATGCTTGAGCTTGGGTTGATGCTGCTGGTTGAGGATTACTTACACATCCAGAGAGGGTCAAAAAGAATATGCTCATACTGATAAAAAATACTTTTATAGACAGCGAGGGAGAAAACGATAGGGAATGAAAATTGGTATATCTCATACCTTCTTTTCGGTAAAAAGTCCTCATTTCATTAATGAAGAATAGTACCAGAGACTTCTTCAAGACTTCAGATGGCGAAAAGCCTCTGCTGATTAGGTACAGGGTCAACACCTATACCATTCTATCTTCAAAAGAGCTATTTCTTTATCATATAAGGAATTAAAGATTTATATGCCCTAGCCTTGATAAAATACCTATTGACACATCAATATAAAATCATTATTATCAATATTAAAGCTTTTTTCAAAAGCTGAGCTACGGAAAAAGCTTCATCCTTAATGATACAGTATGCGGCGATGGTGGAATTGGTAGACACGCCAGCTTGAGGTGCTGGTGCCGAGAGGTATGGAAGTTCAAGTCTTCTTCGCCGCAATTCCTTATAGAATAATGAAATAACCTGACCGAGAACGGAAGGCATATCACGCTGAAAGCCAAAACTGATACT
>JAIRLU010000198.1 GCA_031259215.1 Treponema sp.
CCCCCAAAAAAATAAAACGCGATGTAATTCCTGTTCGAGTTTGCACCATAAGAACCATGAAAATTCCTTCCCATCTCCCACAATTCCTATGCTCACCCTAACCTCCACCCAAAAAGAAATCATCCATCACCTCATCGCAGCCCATGAAAAACGGCCTTGGGGCAGCAAGATTGCCAAGTACTTCCGGGCCTTCACCGGGGCCTTTCATGCGGATATGCCCTTTACCTTCTATTTCCTTTCAGCAAATCATCCTATCATGTACGTGTACGATCCCCGGCCTGCAGAAACGCGCAGTTCCCGCGGGGTGTTCCGGGAGGAATGTGAACGCAAGAAACCCAGGATTTTAGAGATCACCCGTTTCTTTGAGTATCTAGCCGATAATGGGTATGTCCTTATGGAGTACCGGGGTATACAGGGTAGACCGTTACGACCTGTAGGGTATGATGCGGTATGGCGGAAGTACAGCGATTTTTACAATGATATTATGACGGGCTTATCTTTTGTGTGCCTTTCAGACTTTATCCCCACGGAAAAACTCTATGCCCTATGGAAAGCCGGAAAAGGGGCCTGATCCCTTGAGGCCCCCTGCCCCGATAAAACCTACAAGACCCGCCTTTCGGCGGGTCTTTTTTTTGCCTTGAGCTTTTTAGCTCGTCTTAGCAACCTTGGCCAGGGCCGCTTCATACATGGCGCTGTACTGCTGGGCGGATTTTTTCCAGGAAAAATTCTGTTTCATCCCGGCTATACGCATGGCTTCAACCTGATCCCGGCAGTTATAGTAGGCCCACACCGCCCAGCCTACGGTGTTATATATCGCCTGAGGGGTCAGATCGTTGAACATGAAGCCCGTACCCTTTCCCGTATCCTGGTCAAAATTCTCCACCGTGTCCGCGAGTCCGCCGGTGCAGCGGACAATGGGCAGGGTTCCGTAGGCAAGAGAATACATCTGGTTGAGACCGCACGGTTCGTAACGGCTGGGCATGAGGAAGAAATCACTCCCCCCCTCGATGAGGTGACTTGCTGCTTCGGAGTAGCCGATGCGGGCCTTAAAATTGGCAAGCCGGTAGGAAAGATTCTTGATTTCATTTTCACACCAGGGGTCGCCGGATCCCAGGAGTACCATTTGCAGCTTCATATCCTGACAGATGGACCAGGCAGAACCGTAGGCCGGGCCAAAGAGTTCTCCCACCCCTTTTTGTTCGGTAAGGCGGGTTACCATGCCGATGATCGGTACATCCGGTTCCAGGGGGAGGTTAAATTCCTTCTGAAGGGCTTCTTTGGCCTTGAGCTTCCCCTGCATGGCTTTGATGCTGTAAGGCTGGGGAATATACCGGTCGATTGCAGGATTCCAGACCTTCGTATCAATACCATTGAGGATGCCTCGATAATCTGCAGCCCGGTAACGGAGCACCCCGTCTAACCGGAAGCCATAAGCCGGGGTTTGGGTTTCCGCGGCATAATTGGGAGAAACCGTGTTGAGTGTATCTGCGGTGGTGATCCCTGCCTTGAGGCAGTTCATCATATTCCAGTCCTCAAATCCGGCTTCATAAAACACGTTCCAGTCCAGATTGGTGTAATAGTAATTGTCCTTATGGTAGATTCCCTGGTATCCCAGATTATGGATGGTCAATACCGAGACGGTGTTGGCTAATCCTTGGATGCGCTCCCCGTATTTGAGGAATACCGGCACCAAGGCAACAGGCCAATCATGGGCATGGACCACATCCGGGTACCAGCCTAGTTTACGGCAAAGCTGAAAAACCGCCCGGGAGAAAAAGGTGAACCGCCGGGGATTATCCAAAAAATCCGGCTCTGAAGGGATCCCGTAGATACCGTCCCGGCCAAAAAATTGTTCATGATCGATGAAATAAACAGGGACCGGGTTCTTTACCGGCGCCCCTGGGAGGTTCGTCGTATAGACCGCGCTCCATTCTTCCCGCCCTCCCATGGGAACCCCCATGGCCCCTTCAAGAGATTGCAGCGTGTTCCGGTTGATACTGTAATACCGGGGTATAATGATACGAATTTCATGCCCTTCCTGGGCCAAGGCAATGGACAATGCGGAAACCGCATCGGCCAGCCCTCCGGTTTTAGCAAATGGGACGGCCTCAGTGGTGGCCATTAATATTTTCATAGTGCCTCAATATAGCCTGTTTCTTTGATAGACCCGCATACTCCCTACGAGCCTATGCAATCCTGCTAGAATAGTTCCACTGTGGAAAGGCCGTTTTCTTTCACGATCTGCAGTCCTTTCTCATGGTCCTCAAGTTTAAAGATAACCACCGCTTTCCCCGCTTTACCTGACAAGGATGCATAGAGGTATTCGATGTTTACCTTGGATTTCTGGAATAGTTCCATCACCTGCGCGAGGCTTCCAGGACTGTCTTGGATTTCTACTGCCGCCACAACGGTTTCCCGGATCGTGAAGCCTCCGGAACTCAAGGCCTTAATGGCAGCCTCGGTATTGTCCACGATGAGCCGTAAGATACCGAAATCCGCGGTATCTGCGATGCTTATGGCCCGCATATTGATACCTGCCCGAGCGAGGACCCCGGTAACTTCTCCCAAGCGGCCCGCGTTGTTCTCCAAAAATACCGATATTTGCTTGATCTGCATAGTTACTCCTTATTGATCATTATAGAGGCACTTTATATTTCACGCTTATCTATTACCCGCTTTGCCTTACCCATGGACCGCTCTATGGTTTTCGGCTCTACCAATTTTACCTTCACCGAGATCATGAGTTTTGATTTTATGACCCCTTCGATTTTGGCCCGCAGCCCCTCCAGATTTTTGGTTTCATCACTGAAAAAGGCTTGCTTCACCTCCACCTGGAGTTCCACTTCGTCTAGGTGGGAAGGGCCTCGGGTAACGACGATGAGGTAGTGGGGATCCGTACCTTCGATTTCGATGAGGGCCTGTTCGATTTGGCTGGGGAACACGTTGACCCCTCGGATGATGAGCATATCGTCAGTACGACCAAAAAGCCGGTTCATCTTAACCGTGGTACGCCCGCAGGCACAACGCTCTCGGCGGAGGAACGTAATATCTCGCGTCCGGTAACGGAGGAGCGGCGTACCTTCCTTGGTCAAGGTGGTGAAAACCAATTCCCCTTTCTCCCCATCCGGGAGGCTCTTGCCCGTAAGGGGATCGATGATTTCTGGATAAAAGAGATCCTCGTTAATGTGGAGGCCGTCCTGAACTTCACATTCAAACGCCACTCCAGGGCCGATGATTTCCGTTAGGCCGTAGATGTCATAGGCGCTCATCCCGTAACGGCTCTCAATTTCCCGGCGCATGTTTTCGCTCCACGGTTCAGCCCCAAAACACCCTTTGTTGAGGGGAAGGTTTCTGAGGTCAATACCCGCTTCCGCTGCTTCTTCAGCCATAAAAAGGGCATAGGAGGGGGTGCAGGTTAAGAGGGTGGAACCGAAAGACTGCATCACCATGAGTTGCCGCTGGGTATTCCCTGAAGACATGGGGATAACGTTGGCTCCCAGGGTCTTTGCCCCGTAATGAACGCCCAGACCCCCGGTAAAAAGGCCGTAGCCGTAACCGTTTTGTACCGTGTCGTTTCTGGTGCCGCCGGCTCCTGCCAGGGTACGGGCCATGGATTCCCCCCAGATATGGAGGTCTTTCTTGGTATAGGCATCCACCACCGGAATTCCCGTGGTCCCTGAGGACATGTGGACCTCCTCTATTTCCGCGAGCGGACAGGCGAGAAGTCCATAAGGATAGGTTTCCCGGAGATCTGTTTTAATGGTAAAAGGCAGCTTGGAGATATCCGTAAGGGAACGTATGTCTCGAGGTTTAACATCCATATCTTGCAGTTTTGTTCGGTAGAACGGGACATCGGCATAGAGTTTTTCGACCAGGTTTTTGAAACGGGCAAATTGCAACCTTTTCCGTACATCCTCGTCCATAGCTTCGTATTCAGGGTTAAAGATCATGGTTTTCTTTTTCCTTTTTTATCTTAATAGGGTAATGACCAGAACGTGTATCAAAGAACGAGATCAGTATACCCCTTTATATAAAAAAATTATAGTCTTTTTAATCATTATTGTACCTGTTTTGAACGGAATTTTGGTACGCCTCCACGAGCGTCAAAAGGGTTATAGGTGGTATATACCTGCCGTCTTACGGCAATGCTCTTGGTTTCAAAAGAACCTCCCCGTATGCCCTAAAGGTTGCCGCTCCCTATATCCCCGCCTTGTTATACATACACCCTAGGGCAAAAAAAGACTCCTTCTTTTCTTGTCTATCTTGAGGGCGTGCTTTTTTCTGGTATCTGAACCTTACGGCGTTCCCCGTAGGGCTACTTCGCCAAGAAGGAAGCCTATCTATTCTCGGATATCCAGGGTGCCGTCAGCGCGGCCGATAAAAACCCGGGGACGCAGCCGGGTAAAAAAGCCGTTTTCTACCACCCCTGGTATCTGGTTCAGCTCGGTTTCTAGGGCTGCAGGATCCACCGGGTGTTTAAATCGTATATCCACGAGGACGTTGCCATGTTCGGTGATTACCGGCCCTGCTTTACGCACCGCTTCCCGGAGCTGCACCACGGCCCCCAAGGTTTCCAGGGTTTTCATGACCGGGAGCCGGCCTTCAGGGATCACTTCCAGGGGGACTGGAAACTGTAAGCCGAGGTTTTCCACTTGTTTGGTCTCATCCACCACAATGGCGTATGAGGCCGAGGCATAGGCGATGATTTTTTCCAAGAGCAAAGCCCCTCCGCCGCCTTTAATACAGTAATGCCGACGGTCCACCTCATCCGCACCGTCTATGGTAAGGTCTAAGGTACCTCCTATTTCCTGAGAATTCAGCGTAAAGAGGGGTATCCCCCACCGTTCACTTTCAATAAGGGTCTGATAACTCGTGGGAACCGCCCGAATACCCTGTAAGGTTCCTGCCTGTAGTAAGGCGCCGATATGTCTAACCGCATGAATAGCCGTAGAACCCGTACCGAGTCCGAGTTTCATACCGCTTTTGACCAGGGCTTCCACTGCCCCTTTACCGGTCATTTCTTTTATACTTTGTTGATCCATCAATACCTCCATTCCGCACCGCGTTCATACCTCCTTGAGGGGGCGCTCATCGTACCTTATGTCAAAACCGCTCTATAATACCCGGAAGCCTACACCTTACAAGTGCATACGGGCCATGAGATGCTGGGGAAAGTCAAGGCCCATAAAATGGCCGTATTGTAATTGGGCTTGCCGTATGAGCATGGGATAGCCATTTAAAACCCGGCAGCCTGCTGCCTCGGCCCGTTGTAAACAGGTGGTCCGTTCCGGTTTGTAGATAAGATCCATGACCACTTCCTTACCGGAAAAGGTATACAATTCCAGGGGATCTACGGGGGCATGCCCTTCCATACCGGCAGAGGTGGTCTGGATGATGATATCCCCATACTTATCCATACGGACGATACCCTGATTATCCAAGGGCCCCCAGGCAAACCGGTAGGGGGCAGCCAAATCCCGGGCCCGCAGGGCGTTACGGTTGAGGATGAGGGCCTTCCCATGCAGCCGGTGTACTTCTGCCGCTACTGCCCGAGCTGCTCCGCCTGCGCCTATGATGGTGATCCGTTTGCTTCTAAAAGTTCTCTTCCCGATAAAATCCAAAAGCACATCAGAAAACCCCGGAGCATCGGTATTGGAACCGATCCAGCCCCTCGGACTGGATACAATGGTATTACAGGCGCCGATGCTTTGTACCCCCTCAGATACCTCGGTGAGATAGGGAAGGATTTCCTCTTTATGGGGGACGGTTACCGATGCACCGGCTATGCCCAGTTCCTCTGCTAAGGCAATGAAAGACTGGATAGCATCGGTGGGGAAGGGTACATATACCGCGTCAGTATGTTCCAGGGTGAATACGGTATTAAAAAAGGCCGGGCTGAAGGTTACGGTAAGGGGAAATCCGGTAATCCCCAAGATCCGGGTTTTGGCGGTAATATCCCGAAATCGGTACAGCTCCGCCAGTTCCTGGGGGTCGAACTGCCCGGGACCGGCGGTATGCATTCCTTTAACGGTCGTATAGGAGAGATGGGATCCCAGGTGTTCCGCCAGGATCCTAGTAGGAGTACCGAAATTACCCATGCAAAGGAGGATCTTATCCATATCCATGGTTTCCCGGGCTGCTTTGACTACCCGTACTACCTCCTTTAGGGAATGGGGCATAACCGCTACCTTGACCAGTTCATCCCCCACACGACGTAAACTCCGCATGAGGTCTACTAAATTATCATCCACCCCCTGGATATTATGATAGGAACGGATAATACGGGTTCCAAAAGTACGGGCTACCTCTTCCAAACTGGGCACATTAAGGTACGCTTCCATATCCACATAGGCAAAATTATGGCGCCGATCCGCATTTGCAAAGGCCAGGGCCTTGGACAAGAGGGTGATCCGGGACCCTTCGCCGGCGGTAAACTGGCCTCCATCTCGCTCCCGGCGGATGGTTAAAATAACCGGCAGATCCACCATTTCAGGGAAACGCCGGATGAGCAGCCGCTCATCCGCTTCCAGACAGTCCACCCGCAGTTCAACCAGATCCACATATTTCCGGTATTGTTCCAGCAGTGCCACATCCTGGCTTAAGGTCTTTTCAGTCAAACAAAGGCATATCTTTGCCATACCCTCTCCTTGTAACGTAGGAAGCATAGCGGTATTGTTAAAGAATAGGGTTGTTCAGAAACCTCAGTGGCTGAACAACTTCCGCTAAAAAACAGCAATTTCGTAGCCCCAAAGGCGAGAAATTGCAAGACGTGTGTCGGACTAACCTCCGCGATAACCAACCGGGTTATCGCGGAGGTTAGTCCACACGTCTAATCACTGATTACCTTGAGACTCATCAGCGGTTCCCTTAGAAGTCCGGACGATAGATAAAAATAGCGGATATCAAACCGGCACTGGTAAAATTGAGGCGAATAGTGAGGGGCCAGGGGTGGCCTCGCAGGGGTATAAGAAAATAATTGCTGTACATTTGGGTCCCTTCCCCCAAGATCCAGGATATGGACGTGAGATTATCTCCTATTTTGATACCATAAGCGGTTTTGACCTGGATCTGCCAAACCCGATCCTTATACATATAGAAATCCCCCACTTCATAGGTAAAGACCACATCATCCTGCCATGTTTCATTACCCCGGACCGCATACACCGATTGGGGAAAGCCACATCGAGTAATAAGTCCCTCTAAGGTTAACCCCACAAAAGAGGAGACATCCTCAACAGTGGTGCTGGTATCGGTCTTAGTTCGAGGCTGCTGCTCCAGTAGGGCGTCAGCTTCATTGGCCCATACTCCTGAAACCACCAGCCCCATAAAAAAAAATAGAATCCCACGCCATTGGGTATACCGCATATTACTACTGTACTGGAGGATACCTCTTTTTGGCAAGTCACCCGGGGCTTTTGTAGTTATCCTATAGCCTTTAAAAACATGTTCCACAAAAAGAAACAAGTCTGCGAATTGCACGAATTACTGCGCATGTATCCGAATAATTCGAGGACCCGTAGTATTCAATAGAACTCATGTTTAATAAAGGGGGGAATCAGGAAGGGGATACCGAGCTTCCGTAAGCCCGGTGTACTCATTGTAAATTCCGATCCATTTATGTACCTTGATAGTAAGCTCACTTTAGGGCTGACTTTATACATAAGGTATGGATTAATGGCTTTTATTAAAAATCTATTTGATAAAAACTTTCTTGAATACGCCTCCTACGTGATCAAGGACCGGGCAATCCCGGATCTGGAAGACGGTCTCAAGCCGGTACAGCGGCGAATCCTCCATTCGCTCTTTGAAATGGACGACGGAAAGTTTCATAAAGTGGCCAATGTGGTGGGGCACTGCATGAAATACCATCCCCACGGAGATAGTTCTATCGGGTCCGCCCTGGTGGTCCTGGCAAATAAAGACCTTTTTATCGACCGGCAGGGCAATTTCGGGAATATCTTCACCGGAGATGAGGCTTCCGCAGCCCGGTACATCGAATGCCGGGCAACGCCCCTGGCAAAGGATATTTTTTATAATCCCAAGCTCACGGTGATGACCGATTCCTATGATGGCCGCAACAAGGAGCCGGTCCTGTTCCCGGCCAAGATCCCGGTAGTCCTGGTCATGGGGGCCGAAGGTATTGCCGTGGGCATGTCCACCAAGATCTTGCCCCACAACATCCTCGAAGTCCTGGAAGCGGAAAAGGCCTGTCTCGAAGGCAAGCCCTTCCAGCTCTACCCCGACTTCCCCACCGGCGGGATCGTAGACGTATCGGAGTATAAAGAAGGAAACGGTAAGGTCCTGGTTCGGGCCAAACTGGATACTTCAGACCCGAAACGGATCATCATCCGGGAACTGCCCTTTGGGTCTACTACGGAAAGCCTCATCAATAGCGTGGAGACCGCGGTCAAGGCAGGGCGCCTCAAGATCCAGTCCATCAACGATTTTACTACGGAACAGGTGGAAATCGAGATTCGCCTGGCCCGGGGGGTGTATGCTGAAGAAACCGTGAATGCCCTCTTTGCCTTTACCGAATGTGAGCAGTCCATCTCGGTTAATCTGCTGGTGATTCAGGATAATCTCCCGGCGGTGATGACCATTACCCAGGTCATAGCGTATCATGCCCAACAGCTCAAAAAGCTCCTTACTAAAGAACTGGAAGTGGAAAAAAAAGAACTCCAGGATAAGCTGCACCTGCGTACCCTGGAACGGATCTTCATTGAGGAACAGATCTATAAGGCCATTGAAAAGATGAAGACCCCTGAGGGGATTGAAAAGGCTGTGCTCCAAGGGTTCAGTCCCTTCATGAAGGACGTGGGAAGCAGAGGAGTGAGTCCTGGGGATGTGGATCACCTGCTCCGGATCCCCATCCGGCGTATATCCCTCTACGATACCGCCAAAGTCAAGACAGAACTCCTTGAAATCACCGCCCGGATTAAGGAGATAAACAAGCACCTCAAAAAAATCGTCCCCTATGCGGTGAGTTTTCTTGAGGGTATTATGGCCAAGGTCCGGGTCAATGAGGAACTCGCCAAGGGGCAGCGCAAGACTGAGGTCCATAGCTTCGCTAAGGTTGCGGTGAAAGAAGTGGTTAAGAAAGACCGGGACCTCAAGTACGATCCGGTTCAGGGTTATCTGGGTACGGCCGTAGGAGGGGAACTGATAGCTACGGTTTCTCCTTTTGACCGGATCCTCATCCTTCGCCACAACGGAACCTATACCGTGATGGCGGAGCTTCCAGAAAAGACCTTTATCGGCCCGGGGGCGTGGTGGATAGGGGTCGCGGATAAGGAGGCCCTGGCTGCCCTCGTGTTCACGGTAATTTATAAGGAAGAAAAGACCGGGTATCCCTGGATCAAGCGCTGTATCATTGAAGGGTGGATCATGAACAAGGAGTATGCCTTGGTACCTGAAGGGGCGGTGGTGCTCCATGTGGATACCCGGCAGCACTTCACCTTCACCGCGTATTATGCCCCTAAGCCCCGGATTAGAATCACCAAGGGAAGTTTTAAGGCCGAGGAGTATCCGATTAAAGGGCTTAAAGCCGGGGGTATAAAACTGACGGATCGGGTCATAGAGCGGGTTGAAGTGAAATAAGGCCCGGTACTACCAGAGGATACTGCATAGCAGCGGGAGCAGCGGCGGAGAAACCGGTTCTCTCCCCTGGTTTTCTGTACGTAACCTACGGAAAGTCCGTACCGCTTCCAGTTTCTTCCCTGCAGGGACCGGTGTAATCGGCTTCTTGGAATATAATAGAGTTGTTCGGAAACCTCAGTTTCCGAACAACTTCCGCTTAAAAAACGATAAAAAATGTGGATTTTATTAAGAAATCCACATTTTTTGGATACTTGTTCGAGAACCAACCGGGTTCTCGAACAAGTCCAATGTTCAATGGAGTAGTATTCTTAGCTTACTAATTACTCATGACTAAAAATCTTACGGTGGGAAATCCTGCCATCTTAATCTTATCTTTTGCGGCGCCTTTGTTTATCGGGAATCTGTTCCAGCAATGGTATAACATGGTAGATACTATTATCGTGGGCAGGACCATCGGGCTTGATGCCCTCGCCGCAGTAGGATGTACTGGAAGTATCAACGCCCTTATCTTGGGTTTTGTGATTGGCTTCACCCAAGGGGCATCGATCATCACGTCCCAGCGTTTCGGTGCAGGCGACGTCTCCGGGGTACGCCGGAGTTTTGCCGCAAGCATCCTTTTAGGCGTGGGTCTCACGTTGGTCGTGATGCTGATGAGTATCCTCTCTGCCCGGCCTCTGTTACGGTTCCTCAAGACCCCTACGGAAATTTTGGACGAGGCCTATTCCTATATCGTGGTGATATATGGGGGTATCGGGGCTGCTGTCCTGTTTAACCTCTGTTCCAATATCATGCGGGCTGTGGGGGACAGCCGGACTCCCCTCATCTTTCTGGTGTTGGCCTGTATCATCAATAGTATCCTGGATTTTCTGTTTATTTTGGTTTTTCATACCGGGGTTGCCGGTGCGGCCTATGCCACGGTGATTGCCCAACTGCTTTCAGGGCTCTTGTGTATCCCTGTACTCGTAAAAAAGATACCCCTCCTGAGGATTACCCAAGAAGACTGGCGGGGAGTTACCGCCGCGGAAGTACTTACCCATATCAAAGGGGCCCTTCCCATGGGTTTCCAGGCGAGCATCATCTCTATAGGCATGGTAACCGTTCAATTTGCCTTAAACCAACTGGGGATCATGGTGGTGGCAGCCTATACCGCGTCCCAGAAAATAGACCAGTTCGCCATCATGCCTATGGCATCCTTCGGCGCGGCCATGACCACTTACGCAGCCCAAAATTATGGGGCGAGGAAGATAGACCGGATCCGTAAAGGCCTTATCCAGTGCTCCCTCATGTCCTGCGCGTTCAGCCTTCTTATGGGGGTGCTCTACTTTTTTGCGGGTCATCATGTGGTGGCTCTTTTTATCGGGAAAGAATCAGAAACCCTGATCCTCGCCCATAGGTACCTGCAGATCAACGGCAGCTTTTATCTGTTCCTGGCCTGCCTCTTTATCTTCCGGCACACCCTGCAGGGCTTGGGAGACAGCCTGGTTCCCACCATTGCGGGGATTATGGAATTACTGATGCGTACCTTTGCCGCCATCATCCTTTCCGCGCATTTCGGTTTTTTAGGCATTTGCTTTGCCGGGCCTTTGGCCTATATAGGGGCCTGTATTCCGCTCACCCGTTCCATCATCTTCACGATAAAAAAGCTGCTGCGGAAAGAGCGCCTCTTACGGACCTGATCCGGACGCTTTGATGCTCCCCATTAAAAGCTAAACTTGACCCACAAAAATGGTAAGGGATATTTGGAAAAGCATTGGTTCGGAGATTGCTCGTTTCCCTGCAACCCTGGTAAAGCAAAATCGCTGGTCCATCCCTACTATGTTCTATGAGACCATTACGTTTGCTCAAACAAGGGGTATGGTACGAAATCCACACCCGTATCAACAACCGGGAACCCCTGTTCCGTAACCATCGGGCTTTGGGGATGTTTGCCAAGGTCTTCCATGAGACGAAAGTGCGGTTTGTTTTCGAGATTCGGGGCTTGCGTCTTGGGGA
>JAIRLU010000143.1 GCA_031259215.1 Treponema sp.
CCCTAAAAACCTGTTCCAAGGTATCCCCATCCCAGGTCCATCGTGCTGATCCACCTCGGGCAGCCTCATCCCGGCATGTAAAAAAGGCGTCTTCCGCTGCTTCCAGCGTGGTCCCCAAGGCCCTATCCCCCCCTGCACATGCATCCCGTAAGATTCGGGAGATCCGTTCCCCCAACAGCGGAGGGGACTGGAGGATAACCAGCATTCCCCCTGGAACCAGGAGCTGCCGGGCTCCTTCAGCAAAGGCACGGAAAACCGCTGCCCCTGCCCCTTTTCGCCAAGGCTCCCGGGCCAGGATGCGATCAAAAGATATACAGGAAAAAAGCGCTTCTCCTATTTCAGGGCTGGGAAGGGAAGGTCCTGGGAACACCGCAATTACCGGCTGTTCCAGCTCGTCCAGGGAAGCGGCATAACGGAGCAGGGCTTCCCGGGCAGCATCGTTATCCACCAACGCGACGCTCAAGCCCTCAGGGGTTCGGCGGAGACTTTCCCACAGGAGCAGGCCGTCATTGGCTGCAGGAATGAGGATACGATCATGCCGGAAAATAAGGCATTGTCCCAAGATAGCGTCCCGATCCGCTATGAGGAGGGCGCTTCTCCCAGACTCAAGCCGCTTGAACCAGCCTTCCCGGCCCTTGGAGGATGCGGACCACGAAAGCCCCTCGGACTGAGGATCGACCTCCCCCTGGGGATCCCCCATAATAACCGCAACCTGGATTTCCCGCTTCCTCAAGACCTCCTCCCGGATCCGGCCTTCATAGCCCACACGGGAAGGGGTGTAAAAGGTCTTTCCCCGTAAGGTCTTGGGGAGATACTGTTGGGCTGCCCAGTGATCCCGGTAGGCATGGGGATAAATATAGCCCTTGCCGTGACCGAAGCCTTCGCTGTCCCGGCTGGGATCCCGCAAATGATTAGGTACCTCCCCATCTTCCGCATCCACTTCTTTCAGAGCGTCAAAGAAGGCCATCGTCGTATTGGACTTAGGCGCAGTGGCGAGGTATAAACAGGCATGAGCCAGGGGGAAATTCCCCTCGGGAAAGCCTATCCGGTCAAAGGCTTCGGCACAGGAAATCACCACCTCCAAGGCGTGAGGATCCGCGAGGCCAATGTCTTCACTAGCCAGAATGATCATCCGCCGAAAGATAAAAGACGGATCTTCTCCAGCCCGAACCATCTTAGCAAGCCAGTACAGGGCAGCATCGGGGTCGCTTCCCCGGACACTTTTTATAAAGGCGCTGATGGTGTCGAAATGGTAGTCCCCATCCCGGTCGTAGAGCACTGCCCGGCGCTGGATGCTTTCTTCCGCAGCTTCCAGGGATACCCGGATTTCAGCGCCCTCCGGGGGAGGCCAGGAAACAGCACCGGTTTCAGTGGTTTCCACTGCCAGTTCCAGGGCATTGAGAAGGCTTCGGGCGTCTCCTCCTGCTACGGCTACCAGGTGTTCCAGGCTGCCCTCCTCAAAGGAAACCCGCCATTTCCCATACCCCCGTTCCCGATCCTGGATGGTTCGTAAGGCGGTTTTCCACAGAGCCGCAGAACTGAGGGGTGTAAGCTGAAAGATCCGGCTCCGGCTTACCAAAGCCCGGTTTACCTCGAAGAAAGGGTTTTCCGTGGTGGCCCCAATGAGGATCACCGTACCGTTTTCCACCCAGGGGAGGAGGGCGTCCTGCTGAGCCTTGTTCCAGCGGTGCACTTCATCCACAAAAAGGATGGTCCGTTTGCCGTAGAGCCGCCGCCGCTCATCGGAACGGGCTATGGCCTCCCGGATGTCCTTGATACCCGCCAGGACCGCGTTGAGGCTTTCAAAGGTACTTTTCGTGGTATTAGCGATAACCCGGGCCAAGCTGGTTTTACCGGTACCAGGAGGGCCGTAAAAGATCAGGGAGGAAAGTCTATCCGCCTGGATGGCCCGCCGTAAAAGCCGGCCAGGACCGACGATGTGATCCTGCCCGATAATATCGTCCAAGGTCTGAGGCCGCATCCGATCCGCCAGAGGACCATCCAGGGAGCGGCCTCCCTGGGCCGTGAAGAGTTCCCGAGCCTGCATACCGGAGATTAGGGTTCAGCATTCCATTGGTCATTCCGGTAGGACCAAAGGCCGTTCTTGGTGGTTCCCGCAAACAAGATGCCATCAGCAGCCTGAAACAGGGTCATTACCGGATGTTTTCCCAAGGATGAATTGTATTTATCATAGTCGGAAACACTGGAATTACTTGGATCCTTTCCCGGAGTTCTGAGAGCCATAGCATCAGGGTTCAAGGTACCACTGCTCAAGAGGATCTCCCGGTAACCGTGGGTAGTGGAAGTGGAACTCCCTTGTATGCCCAGGACCAGTAAGGTTTTCGGCTCTGCTGCTGCTGCTTGTTCTGCTTCCGTTTTTTTCCCCCATAAAGCCAGAGCCCCGGTAAAGGTGGCGCCCATATCCTTCTGCGTAAATTCACCCCCCGGCTTGATAGCAAGCAGATTCTGTCCGCTCACCCCTACTACCGTATTGTCTTCCAGGGTTATCAACCCTGCCACGGTAAATGCTCCGGTACCCGCAACCGGGCTAAGGGTAGTTCCGCTAAGCTTATAAATCCCCGCCCCTGCAAGGTAATAATCGGTTTTATTAAACGCTGCTCCCTGGAGAAACCCGCTGCCTCCGCTCAGTTCCGCTAAAGCCCCGCCGTCATCGTGCCACAGGGTAAAGGGGTCGCTACCGGCACAGGCAAATAACTTGTCCTGTGCTCCATAGATGGACTGGACATGGGCAGCATTGTCAACGGCTTCCCAATCCGCATTGGTAGCCGTAGAATCCCATTTATACAGCGCTGTAGATCCTGGCTCGCCGGTGAGCGCGTACAGATAGCGCTCTGTAGCGGCCAAGTCCATGATAGGGCGGCCGTCAGGTCTTTTGGCGAGTTCCTGCCACCCATTTTCACCATCGTAATAATGAATGGTTTTGCTGAATTTACTGGCCACATAGCAGGTCTTCCCTATGCTTACAATCGAGGTAGGCATCCCTCCAATCCGGGGATCCACCGGTTCCACTTCCAGGGAAATACTATAGAAGATAGGATCCTGGTTACAGGAACACCATAAGAGTCCCCCAAAAACGACCGTCCCGAAGGCGAAGCTCAATTTCTTAAAAACACGCAACCTCATGTTCGCATCCCCCTCTAGAAGTGATACCGAGCCGCCAAGGTCAATTCCAAGAAATGACCTTGTACGTCCTTAGCGCTTTCTTTAGTCCATTCAGGAACCCACCACCAGGCGGTGTTAAGGCCAAAGGACCAGTTCAAATTAAACCGGAAAAACCCCGATACCATGGTTTTCATAAAAAATCCAAAATATCCTTCCTCGAGGTATCGTTGCGGCGCTGCTCCCACCGTGAGGGTAAAGGGAAATTCAAAACGACCCACCACCGCCTGGTACCCGATTCTCAAGCCAAAGGGAACCATATACAGCATATTCTTTCCCAAGGTTCCGGCAGCCATGAGTTCAAATTCACCTCCGAAAAACAAATAAGGAGATAAAAAATAATTATAGGCCAAGGAAAAGGTACCGGCGATACTCACCTTATTGTCCAGGACTCCTGAATTACCTACAAAGAACATAGGAAAAAGCACGCCCAAGGAAATATTTAAGCTTTGGTCTCCTCGGGCATAGAGGGAAGGCATAATCCCGGACCAATCCGAATCAATGGGAACTTCACCTTCAGGATCCTCCGCTTCTTGAGCGTTAAGGGGGGCCTGCAAGAACCCGCACAAACATACGCAAACAATGAAAAGAAAGGAACGTCCTTTTCTCACCATATAACTCCCTGTTACCGAAAAATTGGGTTCATGTTAAGGACATGTTCCCTAAGGGTAGGGCTCAAAACTCGGTTAGATCCTGAGCCCTCTCATCTTCACATAAACAAACTGCCTCGGCTTTTTGTTACTATACCGGATATCAGGGTTCTGTTCAATCAATCGATGCTTATTGTGCTTGATTGCGCTGTTCCAGTTCTAGGAATTGCAGTAGTATGGGATATTTGGTCAATAACTCTCCATATCGGGTAAGATCATCAAAGCGGATATGGCTAAGCATGCGGGTCTCTGGCTGTAGGGCCTGTTCAGACTGGATATATTCCTGCTGCTTGGCCAGGTACCCGGTATAGAGCATCCGGAATTGCTGGTAGAGACTGATATCAGGGAAATCCCGGGTCTTGATGGAACAAATCAGGTTTTCAATATCCGGAAAGACCCGCTGTATATCCGCTTCCAGGGCTGCTATGGAACCGGAACTCAGCATTTCCTCGAGTTTTGCCATATCCGTGGTATAGATCCGCAGCCGCTGGAGGGTAAAGGTCTCGATCTGAGTGGACAGATCCGTTTCAAAGGCGTCTAACCCCGCTTGATCCAGGATATGCCGGGTATCTATAAGGGTAACTAAAGAATCCGGTTTAATCGTAAAGGAGAAGCTAATCCGTAACTTATAGGCAAAATCCAGGGTAAATCCCGCGAAGGAAGCATACTCCTTCCCCGAGGGTAGGTTCTCATGGATGCTCAAGGAGCGGCTTACCTGGTCCAAGGTAAACACCTGGATCTCCGCATTGGTGGGAATCAGCGTATACCACACCCAGCGAAATGCTCCTGAGCGGATGATCTCAGGGTCTACCCCGTGGGTTTTAGAACGCAATACTCCATAAGCGCCAAGGGGTACCATGAGTTGAACCCAGCCGAAAAAGAAGGCCGTACCGCCTATGATGCTGAGTATGATACATAGCACCGCAAATTTCCTCATAATCCCTTCCTTCATCTGTATTCATTGTTTTATACAGGTTAGTCAGCAGTATTTTGATAGTATGCAGGGTTCTTTCTTACTAGAACGTCCCTGCTTTATAGTTTTATTGATTGTAAGATACTTTTATGAGTATACTTCTCTTATATGTTATCATAAACGAAGAGCCGGCTATTAGCAATAAGTCTGGTTTTTGTTTCTGATTCGGTGCAGTTGTTGAGGAACCGATACTATGCAAACCATGACCCCTCCTGAAAAGAAGCCTATCATCCTCATACTGGTGAAGCGAACGGTTTTGTTTTTCTTTGGTATCTGTCTGTTAAGCCTTTTCCTGTACGCCATTGGAACGATTCAGGGATTTATGGAGCGCACCCAGTTCATGCTGTTACGTATAACGGTTATGGTAGGGCTTTTTATAGGGGTGGGTTCTATGTATGGGATTAGCTTGGATCTGTGGCTCATTTTCCATAAAAAATTCCGGTATCTCAGCGGCATGGGGGGGTATTTCTGCTTAGGGATCTTTGGTATTATCATAGCAGGCTTGGCGTCATTCATCCTGGTTCTTGCCGAAGGAAACCTATGAAATGCATAAAACGAAAAACCATGAAAAGGAAACCGGTAAAACAGCTTGCCGCATTGCGGGGAGCAACCCGCTGCCGTAACGAAGTTGCGGATATGCAGGTTCAGGTGAGCGCCTTGTATGATGAACTGTTGCAGAAGAATCAGCTGCAAGAAAAGGATCTGGTATCCCTCATCTTTTCGGTTACTCAAGACCTAAACGCGGAGAATCCCGCAGCAGCCCTACGGCACGGAGGGCGTGCCCCGGATGTGGCCCTCTTTGCGGTCCAGGAGGCCCCGGTCCAGACCGGGATGTCCGGGGTCATCCGGGTACTCATCCATGCGTATCTTCCTGAAAAGGTAGGGCCCTATCATGTATACCGGAACGGCGCAGAGGCATTGCGACCAGATCGAGCCTATCCCGGAGGAGAATAAACCGGTGGTATTGTTTGGAAAAATCGTTGCGGCCTTCCTATTGCCTCCAGGATGTATCATCCTGGGGTGTATCCTCCTGTGCCGAGGTAAAGTCCGATGGATCCTCGGGGTTCTTTGTTATATGTTTGCGATTGAACCTTTCCAGGATCTCCTGCTCCGGCCCTTAGAAGATTGGTATCCGCCGCTGCCGGTGGAAGCCGAATCCAGGGAACGCCTGGATGGTGCCGATGCCCTGGTGATCTTGGGGGGGGGAACGATTCAGGCTTCCCCTGAAGCAGGAGAACACCATGATAGCCTTTCTGCATCTGCCTTAAAAAGGCTGGTCTATGGGTTTAGCTTGAAGGACCTTTTTGCCGGGGAGTATGCGCTGACCGGGGGCAACGTATTTGACCACGGACAGGAAGCAGAGGCGGTGGTGGCTGCCCGGGTTCTGAGCGCCCTAGGGTTAGAGCCGAACCGGATCGTAACCGAACCAGAGAGCCGGAACACCTGGCAAAATGCCCGGAATGTGGCTGAGCGTTTCGGGTACCAAAAAGTTATACTGGTTACTTCCGCGTATCACATGCCCAGGAGCGTATGGTGTTTTGAGAAAAACGGCATAACCCCGATTCCTGCACCTACAGATTACTATAGTCACCGGAACAAGGACTACGATCTGTTCAGTTTTCTGCCCTCTATGGGTGCGTTTTACGGGACCTGGATAGCCCTCCATGAATATGTAGGATTGGTCCAGTATAGGATGGTCTATTCCAGGTGATCCCGCTCCATAAAGCACTTCCGCGGGGACGGCCTGGGTCTTTAACCCACTGCTCATGGGAATCCTTATCCCCAGCTTTTCATCGATCCATTGGACTTGTTCAATAACCCGGTTGGTTATCTGCCAACCTGCGGTTAGCTTGCAAGTCTTGCAAAATGCTCCGCATTTTGCTGTTTTTTAAGCGGAAGTTGTTCAGAAACTGAGGTT